>JAFXLG010000035.1 GCA_017531305.1 Alistipes sp. | reverse complement strand
CTATATTTGCACACCTTTTCGGCGGAGCATCATCCGCCACGAGTGAAGAGGCCCAGGTGGTGAAATTGGTAGACACGCTACTTTGAGGGGGTAGTGAGCATTAGCTCGTGCAAGTTCGAGTCTTGTCCTGGGCACAAAAAAGAGAGTCATGCGGCTCTCTTTTTTTGTGCGTTCATTGGGCTCTTTTTTGCTTATTCTACTTACTCTCCCATCTTGCTGAGGCTATCGAACGGGCAGGGAGCGTTAGGGTGAACTCTCGCTCAGCGTCCTTGACTACGATATCCTTCTGCTCTTTGTTGTGGTTGGCTGCGATGAGAGCTAATGATGAGTCGGGATTGACAAATGCCGCCATCTCAACACCTTCGGGCAAAGACTGCTCCACATCTATAGCCCACGCATCGGGCATTATAACCTTCGAACAATGCACAATGTTGTAGTAGTGGCTTTTGCGGTCAAGCGAGGCGTAATCGTAGCTGCCTGAGGTGATCTCAATTGCGCCATAGCAGGTTTGGCAACCCTTAGGGCGGTTGGGCGCACCATTCTCATCGAGCAGAAGATTCCACAACGTAACGCCACGTCCATAGCGGTTGAGTGTGCCGAGGAAAATATTGCTGAAATCCCACAACAGACAGCCGTCAAAGTTATAATTCCACTTGCCGATGGATGCCTCGGTAAAGAAGATCTCTTTGTCAGGGTATGCTTTGTGAACTCGATCCAGAGTCGCAGGATCGCCTCCGTAGTTGTGCCAAGCCGAGCCTGCTATATATTTAGAAGCTTCGGGATCTTTTAAGATATGTAGCGGATAATCCTGCTCCTCGGCTATATTATCGAAGTTGTAGTTATGGTCGAAGAGCCAGATTTTGGTCTCGATATTATGCTTCTTGAATTCAGGTCCTAAATGGTCGCGGATAAAGTCGCGCTGCTGCTCCCAGCCCATGTAGAGCGACATGGAGTTGCCATGGTTTAGCGGCTCATTCTGCACCGTAATGGCATAGATAGGAATCCCCTCAGCCTCCATCTCGGCAATCCAACGCACGAAATATTCGGCATAGTCGGCGTAGTATTTGGGGTTTAGGATTCCCGAAGTCCAGCTATTGTATGGCTCGCCCGTTTTGGGGTGGATCTTCATCCAGCGAGGGCATGACCATGGCGAGCCCACGATGCGAATCGAAGGGTTGATCTCCAAAATGCGTTTTAGGATAGGCAACAAGTCGCGGCGATCGTACTCGTGCAACTCGAAAAACTCGATTCCCTCCTTGTCGCAACAAGTGTACTCATCGAGCGAAAAGTCGGAAGCACCGATTGAGATACGGATAAAACTCATCGCCATCTCCTCTGGAGAGAAGCACTCTTGCAGGATATTTTCGCGATCCTCTTCGCTCATCTTCAGTAAGTTATAGCAGGTTGAGCCTGTAATGGCTGCACCGAAACCGTAGATTGGTTGGCGGCGACTCTCGCTCAAGAGCCTGATGTAATTGCCTTTGGCAGGGGTCACGGCTCGCAATTCAGCATTGTTGAATTGGGCAAAGCGGAACTGCATCTCGTCAGCTCCCGATGTGACATATACTTCGGCAAGCTCTTGACACGATGTGAATCCTGCCAAAAGAAGTAGAAGAGTTAGCGTGCGGATATTTAAAAGAAATCGTTTCATATTATTGATAATATTGGGTTATGGTGTGATGTTTTTATTTGTCCTCGGTGTCGCCTTCTGAGGGGTTCTGTATCGGTGGCTCTACATCGCACACCTTCTTCAAGCCTCTCTCCTCGGCTAACTTCTCCATCAGAGCGTATGCCTCGCCAAAGTCGTTGCGGATCTCGCCATCGAGGATGGCATTTTTGATCACCTCCTTGATCTCACCGATCACTCCGCAGGGGTGCAGGTCGTAGCACTTCATGATGATGTCGCCACTGATCGGTGGCTGGAAGTTACGCACACGATCACGCTCCTCCAAGTCCTTCATCTTGTGGCGCACGAGTTCAAAATTTTTAAGGTATCGCTTCACCTTGGCGTCTATGCCCGATGTGATGTCTGCCTCGCACAAAATCATCAGCGACTCCACATCATCGCCCGCCTCAAAGAGGAGTCGTCTGACAGCCGAGTCGGTGACCATATCTTCCGAGAGGATGATTGGTCTAAGGTGCAGATATACAAGTTTTTGAACGAATTTCATGTGTTCGTTCATCGGCAACTTCAGGCGGCGGAAAATGTCGCGTACCATCTTCGATCCGACAACCTCATGCTGGTGGAATGTCCAGCCAATTTTTTTGTCGTAAGCCTTGGTCAGAGGCTTGGCTATATCGTGCAAGACGGCAGCCCATCTGAGCCATAGATCATCGCTGCGGCGTGCCACATTATCCAGCACCTTCAGCGTGTGGCGGAAGTTGTCTTTGTGGGCGTGGTTGCCGACCTTTTCGACTCCGCTTAGGCGGTGCATCTCAGGGAAAATAAGCTCCAGAAGTCCTGTAAGCTCCAGAAGCTCAAATCCCATCGAAGGGACAGGTGAGAGTATTATCTTATTCATCTCCACCATGATACGCTCCTTTGACACTATCTTAATGCGCTCTCGGTTGCGGGTTATGGCATCGAAGGTCTCCTCTTCGATGGTGAAGCCGAGCTGAGTGGCAAAACGTATGGCGCGCATCATGCGCAAAGGATCATCAGAGAAGGTGATATCTGGATCGCATGGGGTGCGGATAATACAATCCTCCAGATCGTACATGCCGTCAAAAGGATCGACCAACTCGCCGAAGCGATCGCCGTTGAGCGACCATGCCATGGCATTGATGGTGAAGTCGCGGCGGCGTTGATCATCCTCTAATGTGCCTGGCTCGACCTGTGGTTTGCGCGAATCCTGAGTGTATGACTCGCGGCGTGCCCCGACAAACTCCACCTCTGCTCCGTAGGCGCGTACCATAGCTGTGCCGAAGGTCTTAAATACCGAAACCTTGCCCTTAACCTCACGTCCCAACGCCTCGGCAACCTCGATACCGCTGCCTACTACCACCACATCTATATCGGTAGAGGGGCGATGCAGGTAATAATCTCTGACGTATCCGCCCACCACATAGGCTTCGATGCCCATGCTATCGACTATGCGTGAGATTTTACGGAAAACGGGGTTGGAAAGTGGTGCAAACTCCTTATTCATGGCGCGGTGGGTTAGCGAGTTGTCTTTAAGCAATCGAGATAACTCTCCACGGTCTTCTCCAAACCAAGATATAGTGCATCGGCAATCAGTGCGTGACCGATGGAAACCTCATCGCACCAAGGGATTCGCTCGGCAAAATATGCCAGATTCTCCAAACTTAGATCGTGACCTGCGTTGAGCCCCAGACCTACTCTGCGAGCCGCCTCGGCAGCCTCGACATAAGGGGCTATAGCCCTCTCTCTATCCATCTTATAACCAGCGGCGTATGCCTCGGTGTATAGCTCAACACGCTGAGTCCCACACTCTTTTGCCCCCTCGATCATCTCTACTACAGGATCAACAAAGATCGAAGTGCGTATGCCCTCTTCATTGAAGCGGCTGCACACCTCCCTGAGAAAATCGCGATGCTTGATGGTGTCCCATCCTGCGTTGGAAGTGATGGCATCTTCGGCATCGGGAACCAGCGTCACCTGCGCAGGCTTTACCTCCAAAACCAACTCTATAAAGCTCGGAATGGGATTACCCTCGATGTTGAGTTCGGTGGCGATAACTCGCTTCAAATCACGCACATCATCATAGCGGATGTGGCGTGCATCGGGTCGTGGATGAACGGTGATGCCCTCGGCTCCGAAACGCTCGATGTCGAGTGATGTGTTTACCACATTTGGGATATTTCCGCCACGAGAATTTCTCAAGACGGCAATCTTATTTACATTTACACTAAGTTTTGTCATAAAAAGTTTATCTTTGCGGTGTAATATGCTGCAAAAGCGAGCGATAGATGTGTCAAAGTTAACTAAAATCGCTCATATTGCATAGCTATTGCGATGTAAAGATACTTATTTTTTTTCGTGCCAAGATGAAAATTATACTTTTTTCTCGTCCGCAGATCGATCATAAGGCAGAAGATCTGAAGCGTTTGTTCTCTCTCATAGAGAGTTTCGGGTTCGATTATGCCATAAATGAGGAGTTTGCTTCCGTTGTGGAGTCATTGCTGGGCATGAACATAGATGCCGAAAAGATTTATCGTCAGGTGATTGAGACCGATGGCGTTGAGAGTCTGTTGCTTTGTTTGGGCGGGGATGGAACTCTGCTTGAGGGGGTGCATCGTCTCGCGGATAAGAGCGTGGCGGTGGCAGCTATCAATTTCGGACACTTGGGATTCCTCACTTCGGCGACAAGAGATGATGCGGAAGAGCTTTTCCGACATATCGCCGAGCGCAAACTCACGCTTCAACCCCGTACCATGTTGGAGGTCGTTTGGGGCGAGCGTAAGCAGGCTCTTAAGGCTCTGAATGAGGTGGCGGTACAACGTCTTGAGGCTACCATGGTCAAGATCGAGACCAGAGTCAATTCGCAACTTGTGGCGCAGTATAATGGCGATGGCGTAATTGTCTCTACTCCAACGGGTTCTACTGCATATTCATTGAGTGCTGGCGGTCCTGTTGTAGCTCCAGAGTGTGGTTGTTTGTTGCTCACTCCGTTGGCTCCGCACAACTTCGGAATGCGCCCTGTGGTGTTGCCCGACAGCGCAGAGATTTCGCTCACGATAAATGCCCGTCACGGCAGAGCCATGCTCTCGATAGACAATAATACCTATACCATCGAAAACGGGACTCAGATAGAGATCCGTCTCGCCAAAGAGCATATTTTATTGGCAGTTCCACACAATATATCATTTTACGAGGCGTTACATAGTAAGATGATGTGGGATGTCGATATCCGTAATTGACCCTTTTTCGTAAGAAAAATGGGTTAATATGGTTGTTTTAGAGATAAAAACATGATTTTTCTTTAAAATCCGAGTAAAAATATCTACATTTGCAAGTTATATGAGCCAAAGAAGAGAGATACCACAGCATATAGCCATCATTATGGATGGTAATGGTCGTTGGGCAAAGCGTCAGGGTAAGAGCCGTAGCGAAGGTCACTTTGCAGGCATGAATGCCCTGCATGTGTGCGTTGAAAATGCTGCTGCGAGCGGTGTTAAGTACCTTACTGTCTATGCCTTCTCTACCGAGAATTGGGGTCGCCCACAAGCAGAGGTGGACGCCTTGATGGAGTTGGTATGCACGGGCGTAGAGCTTGAGACCGAGGAGCTTGCCAAAAAGGGCGTCAGAGTCCTTATCATCGGAGATCGTAGCCGCTTTTCCGATAAGGTGAAGGCGGCGTTGAATCGTATAGAGTCCAACACTGCGCATGGGCAGACTATGACTCTCATTCTGGCGTTGAATTACTCTTCGCGTAGCGAGATTACTTCGGCGGTACGATCTTTGGCTGAGCGTGTTGCGGCAGAAGAACTTAAGCCTGAGCAGATTGATGAGCAGATGATCTCTGCTTCGCTCTATACGGCTCAGATCCCCGACCCCGATCTTATTATCCGTACCAGCGGTGAGTGCCGTCTGAGTAACTTCTTGATGTGGCAGGCATCATATTCGGAGTTCTATTTTACCGATGTGTTGTGGCCTGATTTCAATAAAGAGGAGTTGGATAAGGCTCTTGAGGCTTATGCCGAGCGAGATCGCCGCTACGGATTAGTGAAGTAAGAAATTTGTTATATATAAATGAGATACTTAAGTAAAATTGTTGTTGCCATGGTTGCCATGCTGATTTTGTCGGCATGGAATAGCTATGCGCAGGAGATTGATACGTTAAAAACCAAACAAGAGGATAAAGAGCTTAAGGAGAAGGCTAAGCAAAAGAAGGCTGATGCGGAGCAGGAGGAAGAGGAGTATGTTTTCGATGAGAATGCTCCCGTGCTGGATGCCAATGCTACCCCCAGACTCTACGTTATTCGTAAGGTAAATATCCATGGCGTGAAGCACCTGAATAAGGATCTTTTGCGTTCTACTTCGGGTCTTATCCCTGGCGATACCATCTATTTGCCAAGTACCTATATCTCTAATTCGATCTCACGCCTTTGGGCGCAGCGTTACTTCTCGGATGTGAAGATCGGTGCTACCATTGATGGCGATAGTGTGGATATGGAGATCTTCCTTAAGGAGCGTCCTCGCGTCTTCCGTTGGGATTTTTCGGGTGAGGGCATCACAACCAGCAAGAAGAAGGATCTTTTGGAGGAGTTGAAGCTCAAGCAGGGCTCGGAGCTTTCGGAGTATATCATCGACAAGAACGAGAAACTCATTCGTAAGCACTTCGTGGATAAGGGTTTCCGTAATACCGAGGTGAAGGCGATTATTACCAACGATACGATGATTAAAAACGCTGTGAATGTGACCTTTAACATCAATCGTAAGGCTAAGGTGCGTGTGGGTGAGATCACTTTTGAGGGTAACGAGAACTTCGATGATAAGCGTCTGCGTAAGGCGTTCAAGAAGACTCACCAGCGTTCGATCAATATCTTCCGTAACACCAAGCTCAAGGAGAAGGATTACGCCGAGGATAAGGAGTTGTTGCTCGATTTCTATAACTCACGCGGTTATCGTAACGCTACCATCGTCTCGGATTCTATCTACGACATCAGCGAGGATCGTATCGGTATCAACCTCAAAGTTTCGGAGGGCGAGAAGTTCTATATTAGAAATGTTAATTGGATCGGTAACTCGGTTTATTCGACAGAGGATCTTCAGCGTCTTTTCAGCGTGAAGAAGGGCGATGTCTATGACCGTAAGTCGATGCATAAGCGTTTGGGTATCGGACGTGAGATGAATCCTGAGGAGCAGTCAGTATCCAGCCTCTACCAAAACAACGGATACTTGATGTCTCAGATCGAGGCTTCGGAGATCGTGGTCGGTAAGGATACCATTGATATGGAGATCAAGGTCTTTGAGGGTAAGCCATTTACTATCAACGATGTAGGTATCTCAGGTAATACGCGCGTAAATGATGAGGTTATCCGCCGTGAGTTGGCTGTATATCCTGGTCAGTTGTATTCGCGCGAGTTGTTGATGTACTCTTTGCGTCAGATTACAGGTATGGGTCACTTCAACCCTGAGAATCTTCAGCCAGATATCAAGCCTGTGTCGAGCGACTTGGTCGATATCAGCTTCCCATTGGAGGAGCAGGCAAGTGACCAGTTTAATATCGCTGGTGGTTGGGGTTCAGGTTCTTTCGTAGGTTCTGTGGGTATTACGCTCAACAACCTTTCGACTCGTAACCTCTTCAAGAAGGGTACTTGGAGCCCATATCCTATGGGACAGAATCAGAAGCTTAATATCTCTGGTCAGACCAACGGTACATACTATAAGGCGTTGTCAGTCAGCTTTACCGATCCTTGGGTGGGTGGTCGCAAGCCAAACTCGTTGAGCGTGTCGGCTCACTGGTCTGAGCAGAATAACGCATACTACATCTGGCAGACTGCCACCATGTATTTCCGTACACTCGGTGTTGCCATCGGTATGGGTAAGCGTCTGAATTGGCCAGACCGTAACTTTACGCTCTACGGAGAGTTGCAGTATCGCCGTTATGCTTTGAATAATTGGGATTACTTCATCATGAAGGATGGTATTGCCAACCAGCTCTCGGCTAATATCTCTTTGAGCCGTTCGACTGTCGATCAGCCATTCTTCCCTCGTTCGGGTTCTGAATTCTCTTTGGAGTTGGATATCACTCCTCCATACTCATCTTGGGACGGTAAGGACTACTCTAATCAGAAGATGTCCGATCAGGATCGTTATAGATGGATCGAGTACCACCGCTGGCAGTTTAAGGCTCGTTGGTTCACACCTCTTACTCGTAACAACAACCTTGTCTTGATGGCTAAGGCAGAGATGGGTTACTTGGGTCACTACAATAAGTATAAGACTTCGCCTTTCGAGCGTTTTGAGATCGGAGGTGACGGTATGAGTGGATATACTATCTATGGTGTGGATATCATCGGTCTGCGCGGTTATGAGGACGGAGCGTTGGATCCTGTGGGTAGTAACTACTCTTCAGCCTATAATAAATATACCATGGAGTTGCGCTTCCCCGTGCTTATGAAGCAGTCATCGCAGGTCTATATCCTCGGATTCTTGGAGGGAGGTAGCGGTTTCGACTCATGGAAGAAGTTCTCGCCATTCAAGATCAAGCGTTCGGCAGGTTTTGGTGCACGTCTGTACTTGCCTATCGTGGGTATCATCGGTATTGACTGGGGTTACGGTTTCGACCATGCTATGGGCGAGAACAAGCGTAGCGGTAGCCACTTCCACTTCACTATGGGTCAGTCGTTCTAATGACCTATGTGGCAAGTGGGGCTTGTGGCAATATATTTGAGACCTATACGTTATATATATAAATAAGTATAACCTTAAAACGAAGAAGTTATGAGACGATTTATTTTGGTTCTGACCCTTATGCTTGGTTTGAGTTCAGTTGTTTCGGCACAGAATTATGCATTGGTCAACAGTGAGAAGATATTTAAATCGGTAGAGAGCTATAATGCTGCCATTTCGGAGCTTGATAAGATGGCTCAGGAGTATCAGACCGAGGTAGATGAGAAGTTTAAGGCTGTGGAGAACCTCTATAACGCATATATGCAGCGTAAGAGCCAGCTCTCGGAGGCATCACAGGCTGCCAACGAGGAGAATATCCTCAAGAAGGAGCAGGAGGCTACCGAGTATCAGGAGTCTATCTTCGGCACGGATGGCGTGTTGATGAAGAAGCGTTTGGAGCTTATCCAGCCAATCCAGAAGTTGGTCTTCGCCACTATTGAGGAGTTTGCTAAGGCTAAGGGCTACGACATGGTGCTTGATATCTCGCAGAATGCGACTATGCTCTACTATTCGCCCAAAGCTGACCATACGGAGGCTATCATTGCAGAGTTGAAGAAGAAAAACGACAAATAAATATAAATTTTACACACATTTAAAAACATTATGAAAAACGTATTGAAACTAACCCTTGCGGTGGTATGCGTGATGTTCTCAACATCACTTTTCGCTCAGAAGATTGGCCGCATCAACACTCAAGAGATTATCTTGAACATGAACGAGTTTAAGGAGGCTAATACTCAGTTGGAGGCTTACGCAAAGGATCTTTCGGCACAGTTGGAGACAATTCAGGTGGAGTTTAATAACAAGTTGCAGGAGTATCAGAAGGCAGAGTCGACTATGACAGATGCTGTTCGTCAGCTTAAGGAGAAGGAGCTTTCAGATCTTCAGAACCGTATCCGTGAGTTCCAGCAGGTGGCTCAGCAGGATATCCAGAAGAAGGAGGGCGAATTGATGGAGCCTATCCAGAAGAAGGCTAATGAGGCTATCAAGGAGGTTGCCAAGGCTGGTGGTTATGCCGTTATTTTGGAGACAGGCATGATGATCTACTTCGATGAGGCTCAGGTTAAGGATATCAGCGCAGAGGTTAAGGCTAAGTTGGGCGTTTCGGCTACAGCAACAGCTCCAGCAGCCGCTGCCACAAAGTAATTTTTAGAGAGTTCAGAGACTTAGAATAGTCTAAGAATTTATATTTGGAAGCTGTCTAATGAGGTGATTTTGGCTTAACAGACATAAAAATCCCTCATGTTATACAACTTCAGAGCAATGAGGTTGTCCTTCAAAAACTTGTTGGACAACCTCATTTTTTTGTAGATATGTGGCGGCGCGATGTTGAAATAAATCGAAAATTTCGTATCTTCGCATTACTAACCTTATATTTTGTACTAAACCTATACTCTATGAGACGCCTTTTGCTTGTTTTGGTGGCATTTGTGATGATTGTGCCATCTGCGGTTTCTGCCCAATCGGTAAGCGAGAAGTCGCTGAATCTTCCCCTGAACATAAATTCTGGTCCTTTCGAGGGTAAATATGGGCATATACAGGGCATTGCAGTTGATGCTGAACGTAAATATGTCTATTATTCCTATACGACAATGCTTGTTAAGACCGATATCGAGGGTAATGTGATCGGCTCGGTTGTCGGTCTGCTCGGTCATTTGGGTGATATGGACTTTAATCCTGAGGATGGACGTGTCTATGGTTCGTTGGAGTATAAGAGTGATGGAATTGGCAAGGGCATCCTTCAGATGACTCAGCAGGAGTCGCTTAAGCTCGATAATGCCTTCTATATCGCAATTTTTGATGTTGATCGCATTACGCGCATGAATATGGACGCCGAAAAGGATGGCATCATGACCACTGTATTTCTGCCTACCGTGTTGGAGGATTATTTGGCTAAGGTGGAGGTTGATAATCGTAAGATAGATCATCGTTTGGCTTGTAGCGGAATAGATGGCGTTGCGTTTGGTCCTCGTTTCGGCAAGAAGGGCGGAAAGTTGTATCTCACCACATCTTATGGCGTTTATAGTGACACTCAGCGTTCGGATAACGATTATCAGGTGCTGTTGCAGTATGATGTTGCTAAGTGGGCGAAGTATGAGCGCACACTTTCGCAGGAGAGGATGCATCAAAATGGTCCTGCGAAGCCAGATGGACAGTATTTCGTGCCTACGGGTAACACAACCTATGGCGTGCAGAATCTTGAATATGATCCTGAGCTTGCCATTTGGTGGATGGCAGTGTATAAGGGCAAGAAGAGTAACTATCCAAATTATCTGCTCTATGCTGTCGATGCGCTTGCAAAACCAAAGAAGGAGAGCCTTAAGGGCGTACCTTATATTAATAAAGCCTCGGTTGTGCCGCTTCAGTCGCGCGTGGAGTCTTTGAAGGACTCAAAATCGGGCGTTACGGGCTGGAACTTTGGCTTTGGATCGACAGGCTTAGCTTCCATTGGTGATGGGCTTTATTATATTTCGCATCCTTTTACGCAGGATAAGCGTCACGCAAGTGTCTTAAAGTTGTATAAGTTCAACGGTAAGGCTGACGGACCATTTGAGTTGGTGAAGTAAGATGGATCGCGCAGGTGCCATAAAGGAGGTTGCTTGGTATCGCTCGCTTGTGCGCCGTAAGGTGCGCGAGTGGGGGCTTTCGCTTAACCGTGATGAGGAGGAGCTGCTTGTCGGGAATATGGACGATGTTGCCCGCCTGAGTGAGGAGCAGATGCAGTATAAGCCTTATAAGTCGGGTTACTACGTTGGTCAGTTGGATGAGGATGGGTTGCGTCACGGATGGGGCGTTATGACGCATACGACCAAAAATCCAGATCGTTGGGTGATGCAGGCGGGGCAGTGGTGCGATGAGAGACCCATCGGCAGCCATACCCTCTACGATTCGGATTCTCCCAAACGTAAACATTTCTTAGCATCTGTTCGCTTTAGCGGCGAGCGTAAGAGGGAAGCGGGAATGATAGAGTTATCGCTTTCGGAGCGAGGCGTTAGCTATCTGAAACGTAAATATCGCCGCTATGAGGGTTTTTCGCTCTCTACTCTGGCTGTTGGTTTGGTCTTTATCTTTATCCTAAGTTTTGTACTGACGCGCAGATTCAAGCTGAGTCTGATTATAATTGTGCTAATTGCAGTCTTTTATACTATCGGAGCTCTTCGCGAGCGACAGTAGCTACGTGGCTTAACGTATAATATGTTTTAACGTCTAAGTAAAAAACGATAGAAAATTTGGAATATGAAATATTTTTCTTAAATTTGTTTTTACGACACGATAGCTTTTTGCACTTTTTGGGTATCGCATAACAAGGTTTTAGAGCGAAAATCTCTGGTCTTTTTGTGCTCCAGAATCTGCAAATATGCTGAAAATGAGAGTGGAAGAGGGTTAAAACGGGCAATTTAAAAATTTTTAATAATTAGATTTGGCTCTCTGACGGTTAGTGCGAAATATGTATTTAGAATTGTTAGCTAATAAGTATGATTAGATTATAGATTGAAAGAATATACCGACCTAATTATTAATTTATGTAACAACTAAAGTAAGAAAGGTTAGAAATTGGACTTATTAAAATTGTATAAAAACTCGCAGGCTGAATTTTAATTTTATTATAATCTTCCATTCGCTTTAATTTTAATTCAGCAGAAACGGCACAGACTAATTTAGCTATTTTATAATAGATGGCTGCAATTTTGGCGTGTTGCTCGTTTTGTGATATTTTGTGCAACATCTGTAATATTTCCAATGTAAAGTTTTTCTTAATTTTGAGTTACGAAACGAAAACAGTATGCCTATGAGGAATTAAAAACGACTGCTAACTTTAAAATTGAAACTAAAAAAGAAAATTGATTAAAAAGAAAGTTCACGAAAAGTTCACAAAAACTAACTTTAACTAAATTTATTTCATGAATTGTAAAAAACTACTCTTCGTCAGCATGATGTTCTTGAGCCTGATTGGCTTGTCAACATCATACGCTGCGCCAGCTGTAGCAGATTCAGAAGCACAGCAGGCCAAAGGTACTCGCGCTGTATCGGGTACCGTAGTTGACTCCTATTCTGGTGAAGCCATTATCGGAGCCTACGTTACGGAGGCAGGAAATGAAAGTAACACTGTGATTACTGACATTGATGGTAACTTTACTATCAACGTTCCTGCAAAGAAGGCCTCTCTTGAGGTATCTTACGTTGGTTACAAGGCCAAGACAGTGGATATCACAGGTATGGCTAACATCAAGATCGAACTTGAGACAGATAATGAGCTCGAGGAGATCGTTGTCGTTGGTTCGGGTGTTCAGAAGAAGGTATCTATCACCGGTGCGATTGCATCTGTAGATGGTGAGACTCTTCGTATGCCATCATCATCACTTACAACAGGTTTGGCTGGTAAGTTGGCTGGTGTGATCCAGATGACAAACTCAGGTGCTCCAGGTTCTACTGGTGAGTTCTACATCCGTGGTATCTCTACTTTCGGTGGTCGTGCTACTCCACTTATCCTTTTGGATGATGTCGAGATTTCTTCAGGCGACTTGAACCGTATCCCACCTGAGACTATCAAGTCTTTCACTATTTTGAAGGATGCGTCTGCAACTGCTATCTATGGTGTGCGTGGTGCTAACGGTGTAATGATCGTAACTACTAAGCAGGGTGCTGCTAATACACGTGCTAAGATCGGTGTATCTTTGGAGAACACATTCGTAACTCCAATGAAGATGGTTGACTTCGTTGACGGTGCAACATGGATGAGCCTTTACAATGAGGCATCTATGGCTCGTGGCGGTCAGGCTTACTACTCACAGGAGGAGATCGACTACACTGCAAGCGGTATGTTCCCATACGCTTATCCAGACGTAGACTGGATGGATGTAATGTTTAAGAAGCTGAACGTGAACCAGCGTGCTAACATCAACATCCAGGGTGGTGGTAACCGTGCTACATATTATATGTCTATCCAGTTCAACCACGATACAGGTATCGTAGATGCTCCAACTGATTACATCTTCAACAACCGTATCCAGAACTACGATTACATCTTCCAGAACAACATCTCTTACAAGCTTTCTGATTCAACAACTTTGGATCTCCACATGAATGCTCAGATCTACCAGCGTAATGGTGTAGGTGAGTCAGTGGATAGCTTGTTCGGTTATGCTCGTTTGACTAACCCTATCATGATGGTTCCTTACTATCCAGATTCTGTAATGCCAGATTCAGGTCACGTACTCTTCGGTAACGAAATCTTGACAGATACACGTGTACGTACTAACCCTTACGGTGCGATGATGGATGACCACAAGGAGTCTAAGTACAATACTTTGAATACTTCTTTGAAGTTGAACCAGAAGTTGGATTTCATCACTAAGGGTTTGGAGTTCACAGGTTTGGTTAACTGGAAGAACTGGTCAGGTGTTTACTACACTCAGACTAAGAGTCCTTTCTACTATCGTATTAAGTCAGGTACATGGGATGTTAACAACCCAGATTACTACGAGCTCGAGGAGTTGGCAGTTGGTAACAACTACGTAACTGAGGAGGGTGGTCTCGATGGTACAGATAACACATTCTATGCTGACCTTCGTTTGAACTACAACCGTTCATTCGGTAAGCACAACGTAAGCGCATTGCTTATGATGATGATGCGTTCATACCAGTCAACTGGTCTTCCTAACCGTAACATGGGTTACTCAGGTCGTGCAACTTATGACTACGATCAGCGTTACTTCGTAGAGTTTAACTTCGGTTACAACGGTACAGAGCGTCTTCCTAAGGGCGAGCGTTACGAGTTCTTCCCAGCGGTATCTATCGGTTGGGTTCCTTCTAACGAGAAGTTCTGGGAGCCAATGAAGAACGTGATCGACTACTTGAAGATCCGTGGTTCTTACGGTTTGGTAGGTTCTGATGGTTTCGGTGGTAACCACTTCGTTTACTTCGATACAATCTCTATCAATGGTGGTGGTACATTCTGGACTGGTCCTAACAAGGCTGGTGGTAACTCTTTCCAGTCACACGCCGTAAGTGGTTACGCTGTCAACAACGCAACTTGGGAGCGCGTTAAGAAGCTCAATGTCGGTGTTGACTTCACATTGTTCCGCAACCTTTCAGGTACTGTTGAGTACTTTAAGGATAAGCGTGATCGCATCATGCTTCAGCGTGCTTCTTGGCCATTGATCATGGGTTACTGGAATGCAGTACCATGGGGTCAGGTAGGTGAGGCTGAGAGCCACGGTTTCGAGGCAAGCTTGAACTGGGATAAGCAGATCAACAAGGATCTCCAGATCAGCTTCCGCGGTAACTTCTCTTACAACCAGAATAAGTACATCTACAAGGATGAGCCAGATTACAACTCAGTATGGCAGCGTCAGACAGGTATGCCACTTGATGGTTACCGCACTGAGGGTTACATCGCTGAGGGCTTGTTCGAGTCTGAGGAGGAGATCGCAAACTCTCCAGAGCAGTTGCTCGGTACATCAGTTCGTCCAGGTGATATCAAGTATCGTGACGTAAACGGTGATGGTCGTGTCGATGGTGATGACCGCGCATTGATCTCTCCTTACGGACGTACTCCACGTATCCAGTACGGTTTGGGTGCTAACCTCCGTTGGAAGAACTGGGATTTGGGTGTATTCTTCAATGGTTCTGCTAAGCGTACTATCATCGCTGGTAACGTTGAGACATTCGGTACAGATGACCGTAACGTAATGCAGTGGGTTGCTGACAACTGCTGGACAATGGAGAATCCTAATCCAGATGCTAAGTATCCACGTTTGGGTCTTACAGCAGCTGACAACGCTAACAACATGGAGACATCTACATTCTGGATGCACAGTGGTAACTTTATCCGCTTCAAGACTTTGGAGATTGGTTACAACTTCAAGTTTGGTCGCGTTTACGTAACAGGTGATAATATCGCAGTTTGGTCTCCATTTAACCAGTGGGATCCTGAGCTTTATTGGGACCGTTACCCACTTAACCGCACATTCACATTGGGTGTACAGCTTAAGTTCTAATAAAAGTTAATAAAAAATTAGGTATAAAATTATGAAACTATATAATAAAGTATTAGCAATTGCAGTAGCTGCTTTTACACTTGTTTCATGTAACTTCTTGGATGTAGCCCCAGCTGAGCGTGCAACATTTAAGGATGCGATGAAGACACAGGCATCTACTGAGGGTTGGCTCTATGGTTGCTTCCAGACAGTAGCTTCAACTAACGGTGCTGGTTGTGAGGGCTACGAGGGTGGTGCCGATGAGTACACTACTCCTGTACTTTGGTCAGAGTATGACAACTGGAAGATCCGTATGGCATCTATCAATGCTACTAACATTAGCGATAGCTATTGGCGAGTTCTTTACGGTGATATCGGTAACGTACACTTGTTCCTTAAGCAGTTGGATATCATTAAGCCAGAGTTCTTGACTGAGCAGGATATTATCGGCTATAAGGCTCAGATCAACTTCGTGAAGGCTTACTACTATTTCCGTATCATGCAGTACTTCGGTCCATGTCCTATCGTATATGAGTATGCCGACATGTCAACTACAAAGGATCAGTATGCAGGTCGTTCACACTATGACTATGTAGTAGATTACATTTGCCAGCTTTTGGATGAGGCTTATCCTAACCTCCCAGATAGCTACTCAATGGATAAGTACTACGGTCAGGGTAACAAGACTATCGCTGCTTTCTTGAAGGCTAAGGTTTTGCTTTACGCAGCTTCTCCATTGTGGAACGGTCAGTTCCCATGGGTTGAGTGGAAGAACGCAATCGAGACTCCAGGTACTAACAAGTACACAGGTCAGCCTTATGGTTATGAATTGGTTGACAGGCAGTTCCACATCGAGAAGTGGTACGCTGCTCGTGACGCTGCTGAGGAGGCTTTGCGCGTAGCATTGGATCCAGCTTATGGTAACCGTAAGCTCTTCACATTCGATGACGCTATGACTCTTATGTCTCAGAACCAGGTAGAGTGGGATCCACGTAAGGGTGGTTGCTGGTACCCAGGTATCGACCCAGCTACTCCACAGGGTGAGCAGTTCTACAAGACTGTACTTACTATGCGTTATGCTGCTGCTGCCGATGAGGGTCAGGGTAACCGCGAGCTTATCTGGACTAACCACACAACTCCTAACCAGCGTACATTTAAGCCACGTAACATGATTTACGAGGGTTCTGGTGACAACTGGCAGGGCGGTTGGTCTGGTGGTAGTGTAACTTTGAACGCTGTTGAGAAGTTCTACACTATGAACGGTAGGTTGCCTAAGTACGATGCTAACTTTACTCCAGAGGAGGATTGGTTCAAGTCTGCAGGTGTTAAGCACACTGAGAGATCTTGGGATTCTGGCGCATCATTGGATCGTCCAGAGGTTATCAACCTCCACGTAAATCGTGAGCCACGTTTCTATGCATGGATCAACTTCGATGGTGGTGATATGGGTCCAAAGTTGGGTAACGGTAAGCCAAAGCGTTTGAACTTGCGTAGCTCAGCTCGTGATAAGAACGATCCTTACACTATCTACTCTGGTACTGACCTCGATCAGGCTGCACGTGATAACAACCAGTCAGGTTACCTCTCTGATAAGTTCTGTACTCCAGGTCAGCAGTGGGCTGCAACAGGTGGTTATTCATACACTACATTCCTCTTCCCAATGTTCCGTTTGGCTGAGCTTTATTTGTTCGCTGCAGAGTGCTACGCTGAGATCTACATGCACGAGGGTGGCGCACAGAACTTGGAGAAGGCTTTGTACTACTTGAACCCAATTCGTGAGCGTGCTGGTATCCCAACTCTTACAGCTGCTGAGTGTGACAACACAGACGGCGATGCAGTTCTTTCTATCCGTGAGTGGGTACGTAACGAGCGTTTCGTTGAGCTCTTCCAGGAGGGTCACCGTTGGCACGATATCCGCCGTTGGGTAGTTGGTCCTAAGTACCTCGGCGCAGGTAAGCTTGAGGGACTCCAGTGCTTCGTAAACTATAAGAAGAACGCTTCTATCGAGCACTTCAACCAGCGTGTTAAGCTTGATGGTGACTTCAAGTGGATGGATCGTTTGTACATGTTGCCTATCAACTTGAACGAGCTTTATTCTAACCCACAGATGGTACAGGCTCCTGGTTATTAATAGAACCTTAAAGAATAAGTTAAAATGAAACAGATATTTGGAAAATTGAGCATGGCGGTTGCGGCATTGACTATGTTTGCAGCCTGCGACAATTCGATGTACGAATATGATCAGCTCTTCCCTGACCAGTACAAGCGTGTAGTTTGTATCAAGCAGGAGTCTAAGGCTCAGAAGGAGTTGTTCAATGTTGGTAAGGATGATTATGTAGATTTCACTATCCTTCGTTCGGGTGGTATCCCAGAGCTTGAGGCTTCAGTAAATATTGAGCCTATGACTCAGGAGGAGTTGAGCCAGTATAGCTCAAGCTATGTATTGGCTTCAAGTGATATCTTCTCTCTTAGCGCAAGCAAGTTGAACTTCGAGTCAGGCGAGCGTTATAAGACACTTCGTGGTACTTTCACAGCTGATGGTATCGAGAAGGCAAGCCAGGCTATTGCAGCTTTGGAGCCAGGTCAGATCCTTTGCGCTGCGTTTAAGATCACTGAGTCAGGTGAGACTTCAATTGATAAGGATAAGAACTACATTATCCGTGAGCTTTCAGTTAACGAGCCACAGTTGAACTTCAACTTTGAGGGTACTTATGTAAACGGTACTTCTACTACTTTGAATGTAGAGCTTCCTTTTGCTAACGAGGACTTCGAGGTAACTTGGGATTGCGAGATTAAGGCTGCTGATTTCTCTGATATGGAGCCTTCTACAGCATTCGGTAATGGTCTTCCTGCAAAGTATGCTGCATGGAGCAATGTAGCTCCAGTTGTTGAGGGTAACTCTTCAATGGGTGCTGGTGAGACAACTGCTACTTACACTATCTCATTGCCAGCAGGTGCTCCAGCAGGTATCTATGATGTTCAGGTTAAGTTCGGTAACGCTAAGTTGAACGGTCAGAAGGATATGCTTACAAACTACGCTGATAAGGGCGAGGTTTATACACACTATATCCGTTTTGATACCCGTACAGACAACTTCATCTACCACTTGCCATTTGAGGATTCATATCCAGCTCCTGGTACTG
Organism: Alistipes sp.; assembly: GCA_017531305.1. Classification (GTDB taxonomy): domain Bacteria; phylum Bacteroidota; class Bacteroidia; order Bacteroidales; family Rikenellaceae; genus Alistipes. The sequence continues at coordinate 8,944 of JAFXLG010000035.1, read as the reverse complement.
TATTGGAGGGTATTAAGCAGGCTATTCCTAATGTAGGTATGTCTTTCCACCCAATTTCATCAGCAAGCGATAACCCAGCTAACATGCCATTTGATGGTAACGTTACTTCTCACTGGGAGAACCGTTGGAGCGGTGGTTACGGTCCTGCGTCAAAGATTCCATTTGAGACTTTGTTCGATCTTGGTGCTAAGATGGATGTAACTGCTTTGGAGCACTGGCGTCGTAATGACAGCATGCGTACTGATACTAAGACTGTAGAGCTTTATGCTGCTGAGAACGCAGATTACTCAAACCGTGAGTCACACGTTTATGAGGGTCTTGTATATCTTGGTACATACGAGTACGGTTCAATCGGTGATCGTATGATGATCCTTGAGTTCCCAAGAGTTAATACTCAGTACATCGTAATGCGATTTACAGGTTCTAACCGTTCAAACGCTGTTAACATTAACGAGATTCGTTTCTGGAACTAATAGTAGTTTGAGGACTTTATAATTTGGGACTCGCCTTAAGGGGGCGAGTCCTTTTTTTGTGGGTGGGATTTGATTTTTCGGAAAATGTTTCGTATCTTTGATTATGGACAAGTCAGAGAATCGGTTTCGTGGCTTGCCTGTTAAGATAATTTGGGGTATGAAATATGTTTTTCTGATGGCGTTTGCGCCTTCGTATGCGTTGCTGGCAGCGGTGTTGTTGCTCGGCGGGGTCGTGTTGTTGCAGATGCGTAAGATGCGCTTGTCGAAGTTCAAAATCATGAAGCTCAAGCGCAAAGTTAAGGAGCTGGAGCGCGAGAATAGCTTGCTCTCCGAAGCCTTGTCGGCTCAGAGGGCTGTCGCTGCCATGTCGGCAGAACCTTCGGTTGCGGATGCCCAAGCCGAAGAGTCCGAGGTGGCGAGCGATGTGGAGGTGGAGAACTCGGAGGCAGAGGATGCGGCGGCAGAGGTTTCCGCCCTTGAGGATTCTGTGGCAGATGGTTCTGCGGCTCTGGCGCAGGATGCAGGCGAGGGTGAGGAGCGTTTGGCGGGTAGCGATGAGGATTTGCTGAATCGCTTTGTGCAGCACATCGGCGACAATATGAGCGATATAAATCTCTCGATAGATGATATCGCTTCGGATATGTGCATGAGCCGTTCAAACCTCTTCCGTAAGATCAAGCAGATTACGGGCATGGGTCCCAACGAGTATATGCGTTTGGCGAGGTTGAAGCGTGCTGCCGAGCTTTTGCAGGAGAGACGCCACTCGATAGCGGATATTTGTATGCTTGTGGGATTTAACTCTCCGTCATATTTCTCATCTTGCTTTAAAAAGCAGTACGGATGTCTGCCCAAAGACTATAAGTAATTTAAAATTCAGAATTCAGAATTCAAAATTGATTTTGACGTCATAGCTCCATTTTGACTTAGCGGGGCATCTATGACAAAAAAGGCTGTCGCAACCATGGTGGTTGGACAGCCTTTTAAGTTGGTATTTATGGCTTATTTGCGAGCCTCCTTAGCCTCGATGCACTCTGTAGCGTGAGGCACACGCAACAGACGCTCCTTAGGGATCAATTTGCCCGTGGTCTTGCAGATGCCATAGGTCTTGTTCTCGATGCGTACGAGTGCCATCTCCAGATTGCGGATAAACTTCATCTGGTGGGCAGCCAAACGGCTCACCTCCTCCTTAGAGAGTGTCGCAGCACCCTCCTCCAACACCTTGTATGTAGGTGAGGTGTCTTCGGTGTCGTTGCTGCCTGAATGCGTAATGTTAGCGCGCAACTGCTCGTAATCAGCCTTAGCCTGCTCGAGCTTCTTCAAGACTAAAACCTTGAATTCAGCCAAGTCATTATCTCCGTATCTTACACTTTCATTTGCCATAGTAGTAAATATTTTAGGGTTGTAATGTAAAGATAATACAAATTTTATTAATTCCCAAATCTTTACACTAAATATCTGCTACAATCGGGCGCATTGCACTCCTCGCGGATGTTAATTACATCTTGGTTACGGCGATGCGCAATGGCTCCTCGTCAACCTCAGACTCCACTACAACCGCGCCCTGAGGCTCTTCAGTGGACTTAACCTCTACGGCAAGAGTCTGCGATGCGATGTAGTCGGCGAAGTTGGCAATAGCACCTGCGACCAAAGGTTTCTGCTCGATCTGGATAGAGATCTTGTCGGTAACCTCGAAGCCCGAATCCTTGCGGATATTCTGGATACGATTGATCAACTCTCGTGCCACACCCTCCTCGCGCAACTCGTCAGTTACGGTGATGTCGAGTGCTACGGTGAGCTTACCCTCCGAAGCTACCAACCAACCTGGCATATCCTCCGATGTGATCTCGAAGTCGGCAGGGGTAACAACCACCTGCTCGCCAGCCAAGTCGAGAGTGGTCTCGACTGCAGACTCGATAGCGGCGATCTGCTCCTGAGAGAATGTCGCTGCAAGAGCTGCCATCTGCTTGGCAAGCTTAGCGTAACGCTGGCAGAAATTCTTGAAGTTGAGTTTGATACGCTTGGTGATGATGCCTGTGGTATCGCTCAAAAGCTCAATATCCTTAATGTTTACCTCGCCCATGATCAACGACTTGACAGCCTCGATGTGGCGTGCCATATCCTGATCCAAAACAGGGATAAGGATCTTCTGGAGTGGCTGGCGCACCTTGATATTTACCTTGCGGCGCAGTGCCAATACCATTGAAGATACCTTCTGTGCGATGTCCATAGTCTGCTCCAACTCGCTGTCGATGAGCGACTCATCGGCAGTAGGGAACTGCGCCAAGTGTACCGAAACCTCGGCGTGACGCTTGCTCAGGGCGTTCAAATCGCAGAAGATACGATCCGAAATGAATGGTGCGAAAGGTGCTGAGAGCTTCACCACAGTCTCCAAACATGTGTAGAGAGTCTGGAATGCTGAGAGCTTATCCTCGGTCATGCCACCGCCCCAGAAACGCTTACGGTTAAGGCGTACGTACCAGTTAGAGAGATTCTCGCCCACAAACTCCTGAATTGCGCGAGCCGCAGGTGTAGGATCGTAGTCGTTCAGGTAACGAGTCACATCCTTGACCAATGTGTTGAGCAATGAGATAATCCAGCGGTCGATCTCTGGACGCTTCTCGAGTGCAACCTCAGGCTCCGCGCCTGTGAAGCCATCCACGTTGGCGTAGAGCGCGAAGAATGAGTATGTGTTGTAGAGTGTGCCGAAGAACTTACGGCGTACCTCGTCAACGCCCTCTTTGTCGAACTTCAGGTTATCCCAAGGCTGAGAGTTAGAGATCATATACCAGCGTGTGGCATCGGCTCCGTAGGTAGAGAGTACCTCGAATGGGTCAACGGCGTTGCCCAGACGCTTCGACATCTTGTTACCGTTCTTGTCCAACACCAAACCGTTGGAGATGATATTCTTGAATGCCACAGAGTCAAACAACATAGTGGCGATTGCGTGCAGCGTAAAGAACCAACCGCGAGTCTGATCCACACCCTCGGCAATGAAGTCGGCAGGGAATACCTCCTTGAAGTCGGCACCGCCATTCTCGAATGGATAGTGAATCTGAGCGTATGGCATAGCTCCCGAATCGAACCAAACGTCAATCAAGTCGCTCTCGCGCTTCATTGGTGCGCCTGTCGATGAGGTTAGGATGATAGAGTCAACGTATGGACGGTGAAGATCGATATTCTCTACCGCGTAGTTCTCCTTCGACATGTCGCCCACCTTGAAGTTCTTGTATGGGTTCTCGCTCATGTGACCTGCGGCGATACTCTTCTCGATCTCTGCCATAAGCTCTTCTACCGAACCAATGCACTTAAGCTCCGTACGATCCTCGGTAGCCCAGATTGGGAGTGGAGTGCCCCAGAAACGAGAACGAGAGAGATTCCAATCGTTTAGGTTCTCCAACCACTTGCCGAAGCGACCTGTACCTGTCGATTCAGGCTTCCACTTGATGGTAGAGTTAAGCTCCATCTTACGCTCCTTGAGGGCTGTGGTCTTGATAAACCACGAATCCAAAGGATAGTACAATACAGGCTTGTCTGTACGCCAGCAGTGTGGGTAGTTGTGGGTGTGCTTCTCGATCTTGAATGCCTTGTTTACACCCTTGAGGTTGATAGCGATATAAACATCCAATGACTCGGCAGTCTGAGCTGCAGCCTCATCGTATTTGCCATCTACGGTAAACTGTGGGTCGTATGCATTCTTCACCCAGCGACCCTCATACTCTTTGTAAGCCTCCGTGTTGATGCACTCCTGAACGAACTTCTCGTCCAGCTCCTCCATCATGTAGAACTTACCCTGAAGATCAACCATTGGGCGAGTCTCGCCACGCTTGTTGATCATAAAGAGCGATGGAATGCCAGCCTGACGCGCAACAAAGGCATCATCGGCACCAAACGTAGGCGCGATGTGTACGATACCTGTACCATCCTCTACCGTAACGTAGTCACCAGGGATCACGCGGAATGCCTTATGCTCAGCATTCTGCCAATTACCCTCCTCGTTCAACTCTACAGGCTTTACCCAAGGGATCAACTGCTCGTAGTGCATGCCTACCAACTCAGGACCCTTCCAGCGACCTACAACCTCGAATGGGATAAGCTTGTCGCCAGCCTTGTAATCCTCCAGGGCGATACCCTCTGCCTTCTTGTTGAAGTGAGTGTAGAGCAATGGCTCAGCCAATACGGCTGTGATCTTCTCGCCTGTGTAGCCGTTGTATGTGCGTACGGCAACGTAGTCGATCTTAGGACCAACACAAAGTGCGGTGTTCGATGGCAAAGTCCATGGGGTAGTGGTCCACGCCAAGAATACTGGTGTACCCCAACCCTCCATCTCAGCCTTAGGCTCTATGATGCGGAACTGTGCCACCATGGTGGTGTCCTTCACATCGCGGTAGCAACCGGGCTGGTTCAACTCGTGAGTTGAAAGACCTGTCCCCGCTGCTGGAGAGTATGGCTGGATGGTGTAACCCTTATAGAGCAAGTCCTTCTCGTAGAGCTGCTTCAAGAGCCACCACAAAGTCTCGATATATTTGTTGTCGTAGGTGATATATGGATCATCCATATTTACCCAATAACCCATCTGCTTGGTCAGGTTCTCCCACATATCGGTGAACTCCATCACTGCCTCGCGGCAAGTGCGGTTGTACTCCTCGATAGTGATCTTCGAGCCGATATCCTCCTTGGTGATGCCGAGCTTCTTCTCTACGCCCAACTCCACAGGCAGACCGTGAGTATCCCAGCCAGCCTTACGGTGAACCAAATAACCCTGCTGAGTCTTATAGCGGCATATCACGTCCTTGATGGTACGAGCCATGACGTGGTGGATACCAGGCATACCGTTAGCTGAGGGTGGTCCCTCGTAAAATACAAATGTAGGATGTCCCTCGCGAGTGGTGATGCTCTTGTGGAAAGTATCATCAGCATCCCACTTCTTCAATACCTCGTCTGCTATTTTGGGCAGATCGAGACCTTTGTACTCGTTAAATTTCATAATGGAACTTTATTTATTTTCTCTTTTTCTTTCTTGTTTTGTCTTGTTTTGACAACCCGCATTAGGTGGAGCTTTTATCTGCTTAAAGCCCCTTTTTCTTAATTTATAAGGTATATATCGTGCAAATATACGAATTTTTCTTCAGCAACATGAAAGAATCGCAAAAAATAAGAGGGACTTAGCCTATTAAGTCCCTCTCAGTATATGTTTAGGAGTGTTTTACAGGTGTATCAGCGATTTTACTGGAGCAATTTTCTTCAGTCGCTCGCAACCGCTCAAGTCGTCAATCTCGACAAGGAAAATAAACTCATCAATCACTACTTTATACTCCTTGCCGTCCTTTGTGATCGTTTGTGCCATCATCGACTCGGCAATGCCCAAAGCAGTACCTCCCGTAGCCAGCACATCGTCAATGATCGAGAGGTGAATCTCATCACCCTGCACCTCACCCGCAGCGATATCGCTCAGACGGTAGAAGAGATGGTCGAAACCATACTCCTTTTCGATGGCAATATCCTTCAAATCGCCCTTGTGAAAAGGTAGTTTACCACTTTTACGGATGGGGATAATGTTCTTTACCTCGGGCTTGGTGATAAGAAGCGGTGCGGTGAATAAAAATCCGCGGGCTTCGGGTGCTACGATGTTGGGCGCAGTAACAGCCTCGCCGAGGTGGTCGATAATCTCCTTATAGACCTTCTTATCCTGCAAAAATGGAATGATATCAATGAAAAGTATTCCCTCCTTAGGGAAATCTTTATAAAATTTTAAGCTCTCTTTCATTTTGTAATGTTGGTTAAAATTGGCTACACAGCGTATCGTAGAACAAATGTAATAAAATATTTCGGTTGTAGCTTCACTTTTTAGTAAAAAGTAGTGCTGTTTTTGTTTTTTTTTTGTATATTTGCATCAATTGGAAAATAATGAACTTAAAATGCCGAAGTTTTATGACAAGGTAAATGTACTAAAGAAGCCCGAATGGTTGAAGATCAGACTGCAGAGTAACGAAGAGTCCGCAGAGGTGGAACGTATCGTTAAGCAACATTCGTTACATACCATTTGCAGTAGTGGTCTTTGCCCCAATAAGGCTGAGTGTTGGCGGCGTAGAACTGCCACATTCATGATTCTGGGCGAAATATGTACACGCGGTTGCCGCTTTTGTGCTACCAAGACCGGTATTCCCCTTGCTCCCGATAGCTCCGAGCCTCGGAAATTGGCAGAGAGCGTAAGGCTGATGGGACTTCGACACGTTGTCGTGACTTCTGTCACACGAGATGATTTACCTGACGGCGGTGCCCAGCATTGGGCGCAGTGTGTCGAGGCTATTCGTGAAGAAAATCGCGGCGCAACAATTGAGCTCCTTATTCCCGATTTGGATGCCAGAGCCGATTTGATAGATATAGTGGCTGCATCCAAGCCCGATATTATCGGGCACAACATCGAAACCGTCGAGCGACTGACCCCATTGGTGCGTTCACGTGCGAAATATCGTACGAGCATCAAGACTCTGGAGATTATCTCCCAAAGTGGTGCAGTCTCGAAGAGTGGACTGATGGTCGGACTTGGCGAGAGCGATGATGAAGTATTGCAAACTCTCGAAGATCTGCGCAGAGCAGGTGTCGAGATTGTGACGCTTGGTCAGTACCTTCGACCTTCACTGGAGCACTATCCCGTTGCGGCGTATATCACTCCAGAAAAGTTTGATTGGTACCGAGAAAAAGCCTTAGAGATGGGCTTCAGCTATTGTGCGAGTGCGCCTATGGTGCGTTCATCGTATCTGGCTGATGCTGCGCTCGAGAGCGTCAAGCGTCTGAAGAAGTAACTGCTTACCCCATTGGGTGTGTAGTGGTGAGCGATCTTAAACGAGGTCGCCGAAAGGCGTTATGAAGAGGGTACTTTACAGAGATTTAGGGCGTATGGGCTACTCCGAGTGCTGGGCATTGCAGCTCTCCGAGTTTGAGCGCATGCTCGATAGCAAGAGGGGGGCGGATTATCAGGCTCTTAAGAGCGATGGCTCAGCCTTTATGGGCAAGTTACTCTTGGTGGAGCATGACCATGTCTATACTCTGGGTAAAAGTGGCAAGCAGCAGAACATGCTTGTCAGCGAAGAGTATCTTCGCTCGATTGGTGCCGAGTTCTTTCACATAGATCGTGGCGGTGATGTCACCTATCATGGTCCGGGGCAGATTGTGGGTTATCCAATTTTGGATCTGGAGCAGGTAGGCATCTCGCTGAGGGATTATATCGACTCTTTGGAAGAGAGTATCATCGGTGTATGCCGAGAGTGGGGAGTCGAGGCAGGTCGCATAGCGGGTGCTTCGGGCGTATGGATCGAGCCTGAGAGTGCGCGGGCGCGTAAGATTTGCGCCATAGGCGTCAGAGCCAGCCGTTATGTGACGATGCATGGCTTTGCCATGAATGTAAAGACCGATCTAAAGTATTTCAACCACATCAATCCATGTGGTTTTGTGGATCGTGGCGTGACAAGTTTGGAGAAGGAGTTGGCGCGCGAGGTTGATATCGAGACTGTGAAGTCTCAGATTGTGAAACATTTAAGTGAGAAGTTAAAAATTGAAATATATAAATAATAAAATTGTAAGTTATGCCTATAGAGAAGCGATGGGTGGTGAGAGATCGCGGAGAGGCAGAGGTGGTGGAGCGTTTGGCTGCTCACCTGAGAATGTCCCCCGTACTTACGAACCTACTTGTGCAGAGAGGCATAGACACTGTAGAAAAGGCTAATAAATTTTTTAATCCTCAGCTCTCAGATCTGCATGACCCATTCCTGATGACGGATATGGCGAAGGCGGTGGAGCGCATCGAGCGAGCCGTAGCCAATGAGGAGATGATCATGGTGTATGGCGATTACGATGTTGACGGAACGACAGCCGTAGCTTTGGTTTATAAATTTTTGAGGCAGATAGGTCATAAGAACCTTGTTTTCTACATTCCTGACCGTTATAATGACGGTTACGGCATCTCGATCAAGGGTATTGACTTTGCCGCACGTAAGGGTGTGACGCTGGCAATAGCTCTGGATTGTGGTATTAAAGCCGTAGAAAAGGTAGTTTATGCGAAGGAGAAGGGCGTAGATTTCATTATCTGCGATCACCATCTTCCAGCTGATGAGATTCCATCGGCTGTAGCGGTCCTCGATCCTAAGCGCAACGACTGCAACTATCCATTCAATGAGTTGTCGGGTTGTGGCGTAGGATTCAAACTCGTGCAGGCGTATGCACAGAAGCACGGTATCCCATTCAGGGAGATTGAGCATCTGTTGGATCTGCTCGTAGTAAGTATTGCGTCCGATATTGTTCCGCTTACGGGCGAGAACCGTATCCTTGCCTATTATGGTTTGGAGCGTTTGAACCGTGAGCCATCATCGGGCTTGTTGTCGATAATCAAGATTTGTGGCTTGGATCGCCAGAATATCACTATCGATGACATTGTGTTTAAGATCGGTCCACGTATCAATGCCGCAGGGCGTATG
>JAFXLG010000034.1 GCA_017531305.1 Alistipes sp. | reverse complement strand
GCGCACCCCTTAGGGGTGTTTTATGAATGGGATGCTATTTTTTCTAAAGGGTGTTTAGCGAAAATTTTATAAAACAGGCGTTACGCCTGCACCGAGCGGTTTTTTAATCCACCACAAGGGTGGCTTTTCCTCCTCGCGACTCGGCAAAGTGTGCAAGCACCCTCTGCTCTCGCTCCGCAGCGTCGGTTGTGCTACTTTTTAACGCTAAAAAGTAGCACAACCGAATGTTTAAGAGCGTAAGAAAACCTGTGTTGTGCTAATAGATGGTGAGCTACCTACGCTATAAAAGAGTGTAGAGATGCCAATCATCGGGCTTTCAGCCCTCTGTGGCATGACGTTTCTAATTAAGGCGCGTGTTAGCAAAAAATAATCTTAAATTAAGCAAAAGATGCAAAAAGCACCACTTTTTGCATCTTTCGCTTTACTACCATCGTGAAATCACGATCTTTTCACGCTGCACGGTTGCACCTTTAGGCAGCGTTATCCGCAAGACATGCTGAGTAGATATCGGCTTGCCGTCTTTGAGTGCGGGACTCCATTTTGGAGCTGCCGCCATAGCCTTCTCTATGCGCTTGAGCAGACGCTTGTCGGTGGACTCCAAAACCTTATTCAGCGATGTCGTACCATCGGGGTTGACCTTGAACGAGAGTATCACCCTCGCCGCAGGGTTGGGATATTTCCACTCCACCATATCTGCCACAAACGAACTGAAACTCTGCTCCTTGCCATCCACCCTAAAGCTGGCGGGCGTGTCGTAGCGCAACGTTATCAGCATCACTCCATTAGATGCCTCCTGACCATATTTGGCGATGGTCTGCTCATCCACCTGCAGGAGCTTGTTCTCCACAATGTCCTCGGGGTCAATCGCCTTGACCTGAGCCTCCTGCATCCTCACGCCGTTGACTATGTAGATCGGGTGCTGAGGTGTAAATATCTGAGCCTGAGCCTGCTGGCAGATCATCGGCAGCAGAAAAATCAATATCTGGCAAATACGTTGCAACATGTTTTTTCAGAGTTTATGTTTCGTAAAATCTAACGCTTGCCCCTCGGTTTTTATTGCCGAAAGGGGCTTTTTGCTTGGGCAAAGATAGTGATTTTGAAATTTGGAAGTTGCTTTTTTGAATTTATATATGTATTTTCGCAATAATATTCCGACCTAAAGCGTTAGCCTTAGTGGCGCGCCACTAAAGGGAATTTTGAATTCCTTCAGATATCGGCTAAAGCTGGCTGGAATAGGAATAAAGAGAGAATAAAAGATAAATAAAAATATAAACAATAAAACTTATGAGCGAAGTAATTAACATTAAAGAGCTTAATGAACGTATCGAGCGAGAGAGCCTCTTTGTCGATACTCTGCGTCAGGAGATGGGCAAAGTCATCGTTGGACAGTCTCATCTGGTCGATACCCTGTTGATAGGTCTTTTGTCCAATGGACATATCTTGCTGGAGGGTGTTCCGGGTCTTGCTAAGACCCTTGCCATCACCACTTTGGCTAAGGCTGTAGATGCCGATTTCGCCCGCATACAGTTCACTCCCGATCTGCTTCCTGCCGACCTTATCGGTACGCTGATCTATTCGCAGAAGAGCGAGGAGTTTGTGGTGCGCCGCGGTCCTGTCTTTGCCAACTTCGTATTGGCAGATGAGATCAACCGTTCACCTGCCAAGGTACAGAGTGCCTTGCTCGAGGCTATGCAGGAGCGTCAGGTTACCATCGGCGAGGAGACCTATCCTCTGCCAGAGCCATTCCTTGTGTTGGCTACCCAGAACCCTTTGGAGCAGGAGGGTACCTATCCTCTGCCTGAGGCGCAGGTTGACCGTTTCATGCTCAAGGCTAAGATCTCTTATCCCAAGAAGCAGGAGGAGCGCGAGATCGTGCGCATGAATCTCTCTGGTGCAGGCATGCCAGAGGTTAAGCGTGTCATCAAGCCCGAAGATATCGTGCGTGCCCGCAAGGTTGTCGAGGATGTATATATGGACGAGAAGATCGAGAAGTATATCGTAGATATCATCTTTGCCACACGCGAGCCTGTGGAGTATGGTTTGGAGAAGTTGCAGCCACTGATCGCCTATGGCGGCTCACCTCGTGCCAGCATCTCATTGGCTAAGGCGGCACGTGCCTATGCCTTTATCCGCCGCCGTGGCTATGTTATCCCCGAAGATGTGCGTGCCGTGTGCCACGATGTATTGCGCCACCGTATCGGTCTGACATACGAGGCGGAGGCTGAGAATATCTCTTCGGAGCAGATCATCACCGAGATTCTGAACAACGTAATCGTACCATAATGCAGCAGAGCGAGAACGATATCTTGAAGCGAGTCCGCAAGATCGAGATCAAGACCCGAGGTCTGTCAAACGAGATCTTTGCCGGAAAGTATCATACTGCTTTCCGAGGGCGAGGTATGTCGTTTTCCGAGGTCCGGGAGTATCGTGCGGGCGATGATGTGCGCGATATCGATTGGAACGTGACGGCACGCTCCTCGAAACCCTATATCAAGGTCTATGAGGAGGAGCGCGAGCTTACGATGATGCTCTTGGTGGATGTGAGTGCTTCGCGCTCGTTTGGCTCGACCTCGCACACCAAAAAGAATGTCATCACCGAGATCGCTGCCGTCTTGGCATTTTCGGCGGCTCAGAACAACGATAAGGTGGGTTGCATCTTCTTCTCCGATAAGATCGAGAAGTTCATCCCGCCCAAGAAGGGCAAGAGCCATATCCTGATGATTATCCGCGAGTTGTTGCAGTTCAAGCCCGAATCCAACCGTACAGCCTTGTCCGAGGCGGTGCGTTATCTTACCAACGTCAATAAGAAGCGTTGTACGACCTTCATACTCTCCGACTTCATCAATTCGCGCGCCGATCGTCAGGCGGCGGAGGATGCCCTGAAGATCGCCACAGGCAAGCACGATTTGGTGGGCATACGCGTTTGGGATCCCCGCGAGGCGGAGCTGCCCGATGTGGGTATCGTGGAGTTGGAGGATTCCGAGACAGGTCGCAAGGTGTGGGTAGATACCTCGTCACGCCGCGTCAGAGAACACTACGCCACTTCGTGGCAGGAGCGCGAGCAGCAGATTGAGGAGCTTCTGCGCCGCAACCGTATAGATTCTGTGAAGATCTCTACGGATGAGGATTATGTAAGCTCGCTGATTAAACTTTTCAAACAACGATGAGACTCTTTTTTAGATATATCATTATCCCCCTTGCGTTGCTGGTGTTGCTCTTGCCCGCTGTGGCTCAGAGCAATGGGGCAGGTGCTGGGGGCGTAAAGCAAAACCCCGCATCGGGCAATGAGGCTGCTCTTCGATCCGAGGATCGAGTCTTGCCTCAGAATGCGCCACGCGTGAGTGGTAAAATCGAGCCCGACTCTATCGGCATCGGTGATCGTTTCTTCTATACCATCGACATCGAGAAGGATCAGGTGCAGGGTGTATTCTTCCCCGAATTTGGGGGCGAGGGTTCGTCACACTACGAACTCATCGAGAGCCTGCCCGTAGATACGTTGGAGCGTGATGGCAGACGCCTCAAGCTGCGCAAACGCTACGAGCTGGCAGCCTTTCAGGAGGGTTTGCATAAGGTTGTGCCACAGGTGATGTATATGGACAAGAACATTGTCGATACGCTTGCCGCCGAGGATACCCTCGTCTTGATGGTCACCACCTTCCAGATAGACTCCACCTCACACTCGATCTTCGATCTGAAGCCTCAGATGGATCTGCCCTTCAAGTTTGGCGAGATCTCGGGTTACCTTGCGTGGGGCTTTGTGGGTTTGTTGCTTCTTATAGCGTTGATCTATGCCGTTGGTCGCATCTTGGCTCACTATGGTAAATCCTTCGGCACGATATTTAAGCCTGCGCCACCTCTGCCACCACACGTTGTGGCATTCATGGCGTTGGAGAAGCTGCACGAGGAGCGATTGTGCCAGCAGGGCGAGCATAAACTCTACTACTCATCGCTCACCGACATCCTGCGCGAATATATCTCAGGTATGTTTGGCGTGGGAGCCATGGAGATGACCTCGGACGAGATCATCGAGGCTATGCGCGATGTGGATATCGCCCGTAAGCAGAAGATGGATCTTGGCGAGCTTTTGCGTGATGCCGATCTGGTGAAGTTTGCCAAGGCAGAGCCTGAGTCGGAGCATAGCGAGGAGGCTTACCGTAAGGCGTGGGAGTTTGTCTCTCAGACCAAGCCCGTTGAGGTTGAGGAGTCGGAAGAGGCAGATGCCGCAAAAGAGGAAAAGGCGCAGAAGGAGGCGCAGAAAAGTTAGCTTTAAGATGAAGAAGTTGTTTTACATAATAGGCTTTGTGATGCTCTTTGTGGCGGGTGATGCTATGGCGCAGAAGATGCCCGAGAGGAGCTTGGTGCGCAAGGGTAACCGCAGCTACAACAAAGAGCGTTACACCGAAGCTACGGAGCGTTACCAGCAGGCTTTGGGGCATGATTCCACCCTCTTCGAGGGGCGTTATAATCTTGCCAACGCCCTGTTGCGCCGCTCTTTGGCTGATACCACAGGCATGAGTAATCCTGAGTCGGCGGAGTATAAGCTCAAGCAGGGTTTTGTCACTCAGGCTGAGGGCTTGTTGCAGGCTGCGGCGGCAGACTCTCTGCGCACCGATGCGGAGCGTGCTACGGCATATTTCAATCTGGGTAATTCGCAGTTCGTGCAGCAGAAGTTGCAGGATGCACTGCTGAGCTATCGCCGTTCACTGCGCTACAACCCCGATGATATGGAGGCAAAGTATAACTATGCCCTGACCAAGAAACTCTTGGAGCAGCAGCAGAATCAGGATCAGAATCAGGATCAAAATCAGGATCAGAACCAAGACCAGAATCAGGATCAGAATCAGAATAACCAAAACCAGAATCAAAACCAAAATCAGGATCAGAACAACGATCAGAACAAGAATGATCAAAACAATGATCCAAATCAGGACAATAAGGATAAGAATGGTGGCGGAGATAATAAGAATGAGGAGCAGCAAGATAAGCAGCCTCCACAGCAGAAGCCTCGCTCGGGCATGAATGAGGAGCAGCAGAAGCAGCTCTTGAATGCCATCCAAGCACAAGAGGACAAGACTCAGGAGAAGCTCGATGAGAAGGACAAGAAGAAGGGTATCCTAATCAAGGGCAAAAAGAATTGGTAATTCAAAATTCAAAATTATTCCTTTTTTTGAGTTTAGGATTTATGATGAAAGAGGAGAGTTGAAAGATGAAAGATGAGAGATGAAGATAAATTACGTCATTCCACCGAGCCTGATAAGGCGAGGAATGGAATCTCTAACGGTATATTCTGAGTGTAGAGATGCCATTCATCGGATGATAAATCATCCTCTGTGGCATGACGTGCTGATGAAGCGGAGCAAGATAAGAATTACCGCGCGTCAGCAACATTCTCGGCAGAATCGTTGGCGGAGGGAGAGCTGAGGGGTAAATTTCCGTTAAGAAACGGAGACTTTTTGATTGCTTCAAAAATGCCGAAGGCATCCGTTTTAGGAAATATACTGCTCAGATTCCGACAATGATTCACCGAGCGGTTTTGGCGCCACCCTTTTGGCGGCAAAAGGTGGCTGAAACGAATGTTTAAAAGGCTTAATAAAACCTCCGTTGTGACAAGAGAAGACAAGTTCGCCACGCTATAAATTGAATGTAGAGATTCCAACCGACACTGCGGAGCGAGAGCAGAAGCCAAGTCTTGCTTGGATTATGCCGAGCCGCGAGGAGGAAAAGCTAACCTTGTGTCGGATTAACCATTTCTCATTACCATTCGAAATGTGGAATGACGTGCTGAAGAGGGTAAAACAAAGGAAAAACTAAAAGTTTAAACGAAAAATATGCGTTTTGCAAATCCATATTTACTGTGGTTATTGACACTTTTAGTGCCAATGATCGCATATTATATCTATCGCACTCTGCAGGGTGGAGCAGCCATCCGTATCTCTACGGTCGAAGGCGTGCGCCACGCCCCACGCACCCTGCGTTATTATCTGCGCCACATGCCATTTGTGTTGCGCATGGCGGCATTTGCGCTGATGACGATTGCTCTGGCGCGTCCTCAGGGCGTTGAGGAGCAGAGCCGCACCAATGCCGAAGGTATCGACATCATGCTCTCGATAGATATCTCAGGCTCTATGCTTGCTCGCGACTTCAAGCCCGACCGCATCACCGCAGCCAAGGAGGTTGCAGCCTCTTTCGTGGCAGACCGTGTGGGTGATCGTATCGGTCTTGCGGTCTTTGCTGGCGAGGCATTCACCCAAAGCCCTCTGACCACCGACAAAAGCTCGTTGCAGACGCTTCTGGCACGCATCCGCAGTGGTGTGATCGAGGATGGTACTGCCATCGGCAACGGCTTGGCAACGGCTATCAACCGTCTGCGCGAGAGTGACTCAAAGAGTAAGGTTGTGATTCTCCTGACCGATGGTGTGAACAACCGAGGCGAGATGTCACCCCTGATGGCTGCCGACATCGCTGCCGACATGGGCATCAGAGTCTATACCATCGGTGTGGGTACTCGAGGCAAAGCCCCCTATCCTGCACTCGACATGTTTGGCAATATGACCTTCCAGATGATGGATGTGGAGATTGACGAGGAGACACTCTCTGAGATCGCCTCACGCACGGGCGGAAAATACTTCCGTGCCACCGACAAGGAGAAACTCAAAGCCATCTACGATGAGATTAACCAGTTGGAGAAGACCAAGGTCGAGATTACCAACCTGACGATCTACCACGAAGAGTTCCTGCCTCTGTTGCTGTTGGCGTTGGCACTGCTGGTTGTGGAGTTCCTCTTCTCTAACCTAATTCTTAAACGTATCCCATAGCTATGTTCCGTTTTGCAAATTCATACCTGTTGTATCTTCTTCTGTTGGTGCCTGTGCTTGTGGCACTCTATGGCGTGGCTTCGATGCGCCGCCGCCACCTGTTGAAGAAGTTTGGTAATCTGGATATCATCCGCAACCTTATGCCCGCTTACTCGGCTTCGCGCCTGAGGTTGAAGTTTACGCTCTACCTCTTGGCGTATGTGTGTGTGGTCTTTGCTGCGGCACGTCCACAGCTCGGCTCGAAGCTCCGCGAGGAGCGTGCCAAGGGCGTGGAGATGATGCTTGTGGTCGATATCTCCAACTCTATGCTTGCCGAGGACTTCGAGCCTAACCGCTTGGAGCGTACCAAATATGCTATCAACAAACTCTTCGAGGGCTTGCAGCAGGAGCGTGTGGGATTGGTGGTCTTTGCTGGCGAGCCTAAGGTGCAGTTGCCTATCACCTCGGACTACCGCATGGCGGAGGCATTCACACGCCGCATCTCGACCAATTTAGTAGCAGAGCAGGGTACCGACATCGGCAAGGCGTTGCAGCTTGCCGCGCTCTCGTTCTCCTCGCAGAGCGAGCGTAGCCGTGTGATTGTGCTTATCACCGATGGCGAGAACCACGAGTCGGATGTTCTCGAGACCGCCCGCATGGCTAAGGAGCAGGGCATAAAGATCTTTACCATAGGTATCGGCACACCCGAGGGCGCACCTATCGAGATTGATGGCGAGTTCATCAAGGATGAGGAGGGCGAGATGGTCGTTTCGAAGCTCGATGAGCAGACGCTGGAGCAGATCGCCACCATCACCGAGGGCGGATATGTGCGTGCCACCAAGCAGTCTATCGGTCTGGAGGAGATCGTCAAGAGCATCAACGAGATGGAGAAGTCGGAGCTTACCACCATCCGCTATGAGGAGTACAACGAGCAGTATCAATACTTCTTGGCAGTGGCTTTGGCGTTGTTGTTGCTCGACAGCTTTATCCTCAGCCGCCGCAACCCACGCCTTAAGCGATTTAATATCTTCCGCGAACACCCGTAACGGATGCAGGCGTAACGCCTGTTTTAGAAATTTTAGTTCTGAGTTCTCTGTTGTGCGTCAGCCATGATCTCGGCAGAAGCATTGGCGGAGGGAGAGCTGAGGAGGAAATTTCCGTTAAGAAACGGAGACTTTTTGATTGTTTCAAAAATGCCGAAGGCATCCGTTTTAGGAAATTGCGCTTTATGCACCCAAAAATGATTCACCGAGCGGTTTTGGCGCCACCCTTTTGGCGGCAAAAGGTGGCAGAAACGAATGTTTAAGAGCTAAAGAAAACATGCGTTGTGATAGGAGATGGAAACCTACCAATAAAAATTGAGTGTAGAGATTCCAATCCTCAAACCTTACAGGTTTTCGGTGGAATGACACTTTTTAGAGGTGTTTTATTAATTATTTTACTCAATAGCTTTTAGCAGTATTTGCTACCCACTAATAAAACACCCGTTATGGGTGAATTTTGAATTAAAAATGATATACCCTTGGGGCGATAGTCGCCGCTTCAATAGCTATGCGGCATATTTCAGACGTACTTTTGGTCATCGTATGCAGAAGGTCGCCATCAATGCGGGCTTCACCTGCCCCAATCGCGATGGTCACCTCTCTACGGGCGGCTGTACCTTCTGCCTCAACGAGGCGTTCACCCCAAGCTATTGCCAAAGCACGAAGAGCATCACCCAGCAGATCAACGAGGGTGTGGAGTTCCACCGCCGCCGCTACCGCAAGGCGGGTGAGTTTTTGGCATACTTCCAATCCTTTTCCAATACCTATGGCTCGCTGGAGCGTCTGCGCGAGTGCTACGATGAGGCTCTCTCGCACCCCGACATTGCTGGCATCGTTGTCGGCACGCGTCCCGACTGCGTGGATGAGCAGAAGCTCGACTACTTTGCCCGTTTGGCGGAGCATAAATATGTGGCTATAGAGTATGGCGTGGAGTCGTGCTACGATCATACGCTCAGGCATATCAATCGCGGTCACGACTTTGCCACCGCCGAGCGTGCCATTGCCATGAGCCACGAGCGCGGACTGCACACCTGCGCCCACTTTATCTTGGGCTTGCCCTCGGAGAGCGAAAGGATGCTCATCGACCAGACCGAGCGTATCAATACACTGAAGATAGACTCCATAAAGTTCCATCAGCTTCAGCTCTTTCGCTCCACGCCCATGGCGGCGGAGTACGATGCCCACCCCGAACGCTTCCACTTCTGGAGCGTGGAGGAGTATATCGCGCTCTTTGTCGAGATCTTGCGCCGCCTGCGTCCCGACATCGTTGTCGAGCGTTTTGCCTCCGAGGCACCACCCCGTTATCACCACCTCTCCACATGGGGTTTGATACGCAACGAGCAACTTTTGTCGATGTTGGACAAAACATTGGAGGCAAAAGGAGTACATCAAGGCGATATTTTACCTATATTTGCACAGAAATAGACAAAAATTCATAAATATTACTACACATAACATTTCAAAGAGATGAAACTTACGGCAAAACAAGTTGCTATCGGCATCAAGGAGTACATCATCATGGCTCTCGGTATGTTTCTCTATGCTTTCGGTTGGGTAGGATGTGTTATCCCTGCTGGCGGTATGGGTGGTGGAGCTACAGGTCTCTCGTTGCTTCTGAATCATGTCTTCCCATCTATCACGATGGGTACGTTTGTCTTTGTGATTAACTTCATCTTGCTCGTCATTGCGGGATTTATCGTGGGCTGGAACTTCGGTATCAAGACCATCTACTGTATCGTTGTATTGTCTGTAGCGATGGACGTCTGCAAGGCTGTGATCCCACCAGATCTGCTTCTTACCTATACCCAGCATGTCGATTCGCATAATATCCTGTTGGTGATTTTGGGTGCTGTCGTAGCTGGTACAGGAGTAGCTACCAGTTTTTCGCAAGGAGGCTCTACGGGCGGTACGGATATCGTGGCTATGATCATCAATAAGTATAAGACCATATCTTACGGTAAGATCGTGATCTATAGCGACTTCTTTATCATCGGCAGCTCGCTTTTCGTAGCAGACGATTTGGCGACAGGTATTGCAACGGTGATCTACGGTTATATCATGATTGCTGTCTATGGCTATACTGTCGATCTGATACAGTCGGGTAGTCAGCAGTCGAGCCAGATCTTTATCATCTCGCCCAAGTATGAGGAGATTGCCACCCAGATCAATATCGAGGCGGGCAGAGGTGCCACCATCATTGATGGTCAGGGCTGGTACACCAAGAATCCTTGCAAGATCATCATGGTCGTTACACGTAAGCGCAACGCTTCGCAGATTCTGAAGATCGCCCGCCGTATAGATGAAAATGCTTTCTGCACGATGGGTTCTGTGATGGGCGTTTATGGCAAGGGCTTTGAGGCGTTGAGCAAATTGTAATATGTAACTTTTTTAGAGCAAATAGTATGAAACTTATCGGAAATATCCTTTGGGTTGTGTTGGGAGGCTTGTTGGTCTCGTTGGGTTATCTTTTGGGAGGTCTGGTGTTGTGCCTGACCATCGTAGGTATCCCTTTCGGTGTGCAGATCATGCGTTTGGGACTCTTTGCCTTGTGGCCTTTTGGCGGTGAGGTTGTCAGCCGCGAGAATCCTGTCGGTTGTCTTTCGGTGGTGATGAATGTGCTGTGGATTATCTTCGGCGGTATAGAAGTTGCGTTGAGCCACCTTACTCTGGGTGCTATACTCTGCTGTACTATCATCGGTATTCCGTTTGGCTTGCAGCACTTCAAGCTGATGATCTATGCACTTGTGCCATTTGGTCATACGGTGATCTATCGTTAAGCCGAGAATGAGTAAGATATTGAATCGGGGTGCAAGGTTTTCCTTCTGCACCCCGAATTTTTTCCTCTGTTTCTGCATAAATATTGTAAAAATATGCCATAAATAGAAAAATTTCCTGTTGCATGAGTAGCGTAATTGAATATTATTGCTATATTTGCATTAACGAATAGATTAGTTATGAGAATCAACCGTTCATATATGCTTCATCATCACCATATCGTTTTTCGATAGGGTAGGTGGTATAGTATATATGTATAATATAAATTGAGCCTGCCTAATACCCTTAGACAGGCTAATTTTTTACCTAAAAACCAATAAATTATGTTGCGAATAGCCATTCAGACCAAAGGACGTCTCAACGAGCAGAGCATGGAGCTTCTGCGCGAGTTGGGCATCGACATAGACCCCGCCAAGCGTAAATTCCTCTCCAAGGCGGCAAACTTCCCCATCGAGGTGTTGTACCTGCGTGATGACGATATCCCACAGGTGGTAGCTTCAGGTACTGCGGCATTGGGCATTGTGGGCTTGAACGAGGTCGAGGAGCGTGGTTGTCAGGTGCAGATCATCAAGCGTTTGGGCTTCGGCGGCTGCCGCATCTCGCTTGCCATACCCAAGGGCGAGGAGTACGATGGTGTGGAGTATTTCGAGGGTAAGCGCATCGCCACATCCTACCCAGCTATCCTCAGCCGTTTTCTGGAGGAGCATGGCGTGCGGGCTCACATCGAGGTTATCTCAGGCTCGGTCGAGATTGCCCCTGCGGCGGGCATTGCCGATGCCATATTCGACATAGTCTCTTCGGGTGCGACACTCGTATCCAATGGACTCAAGGAGGTTGAGCAGGTCTTTGAGTCGGAGGCGGTGCTTATCGCGGGCGAGAGCCTCTCTGCGCCTGAGCAGGAGCTGCTCGATGAGTTGTTGTTCCGCATCGAGTCCGAGCGTGTGAGCCGAGGCTTGAAGTATCTGTTGATGAACATCCCCACCGAGTGTCTGGATGAGGCGGTGAAGATCCTGCCAGCCATGCGAAGCCCTACGGTCATGCCATTGGCAAGCGAGGGGTGGTGTTCGCTGCACTCTGTGGTCGAGGCGAAGGATCTGTGGAGCAAGGTGCGCCAACTGAAGGCTATCGGTGCCGAAGGAATCTTGGTGTTGTCACTCGACAAGATAATACCCTAATAGGGAATTCAAAATTCAAAATTTTTGGAGGTGATGTTAATTAAGGCGTGCGCAAGCTCTGATCTCGGCAGAAGCATTTTTGCACCCGTAACGGGTGTTTTATTAAAGGAGAGCTATTCTCGCTGAAGAAAGCTATTGTTGTGCGTCAGCAAATATCTCGGCAGAAGCATTTTTGGAGGGAGGGCGGAAAGGGTAATTTCCGTTAAGAAACGGAGACTTTTTGATTGCTTCAAAAATGCGAAGCATCCGTTTTAGGAAATTGCGCTTTATGCACCCAAAAATGATTCACCGAGCGGTTTTGGCGCCACCCTTTTGGCGGCAAAAGGTGGCATAAACGAATGTTTAGAAGCCTGAGAAAACCCGCGTTGCGCTAATGGATGGCGAGCTACCAGATATAATAAATAAAAAACGATACTTATGAACACATATATAAATCCACCTCGGGAGCGTTGGGCAGAGCTTTGCAGGCGTGCCGAGCAGAATAACGACCTCATACGCGAGCGCGTAGAGGAGATCCTCTCTCGTGTGGAGCGCGAGCGCGATGCGGCACTCTATGCCTTGGCAGAGCAGATCGATGGCGTGAAGCTCTCATCGCTCAGGGTAAGCAGCGAGGAGTTCGCTGAGGCTGAGCGTAAGATCTCCGAGGATCTCAAGCAAGCTATCGAGCAAGCCATCTCCAACATCGATGCCTTCCACCGTGCGCAACTCCCTGCCGAGGTTGTGGTTGAGACCATGCCCCAAGTGAGGTGTGTGCAACGTGCCGTACCCATCCAGCGCGTGGGACTATATATCCCTGGAGGTACCGCGCCACTGTTCTCCACCGTCCTGATGTTGGCTGTGCCAGCGCGCGTGGCAGGGTGTCGAAGGGTTGTGCTTTGCACCCCCACCAACAAGCAAGGCAAGGTCGCTGCCGAGGTGTTGTATGCAGCCAGCCGAGCAGGTGTCGAGGAGGTCTATAAGGTGGGTGGAGCGCAGGCTGTGGCAGCGATGGCGTTTGGCACAGAGAGTGTCCCCAAGGTCGATAAGATCTTCGGTCCGGGCAACCGCTATGTCACCCTCGCCAAGCAGCAGGTAGCCACACGCTCTACGGCGATAGATATGCCGGCAGGACCTTCCGAGGTGATGGTCATGGCAGATGGCAGTGCCGAGCCCTCCTTCGTGGCGGCAGATATGCTCTCGCAGGCGGAGCATGGATTGGATTCGCAGGCTATGTTGGTGTGTTGCTCAGCGGAGTTTGCCCTGAAGGTGGAGGCGGAGTTGGAGCGTCAGATGGCGCAGCTCTCGCGCAAGGAGTATCTTGCCGAGTCGCTTCTCAACAGCCGCATCGTGGTCTTCGAGAGCAAAGAAAATATGATAGAGTTTGCCAACGAGTATGCTGCCGAGCATCTTATAATTTCGATGGAGGAGGCATGGGCTGTGGCAGATCAGATCGTGGCGGCAGGAAGCGTATTTGTGGGTAACTACTCGCCTGAGAGTGCTGGCGACTATGCCTCGGGAACCAACCACACCCTGCCCACATCGGCATGGGCACGCTCCTATGGCGGAGTGAATGTCGATAGCTTCATGCGTAAGATGACGCTTCAGCAGCTCACTCAAGAGTCTCTGGCTCGACTAAGCCCCACCATCATCACCATGGCACAGGCAGAAGGACTCGAAGCCCACGCCGCCGCAGTCAGCATAAGAATTCACCCGTAACGGGTGGTTTATTAGAGGGGAAGCGATTTTTGCTAAAGGGTGTTTGGCGAGATGATTTAATAAAACAGGTCTTAGACCTGTCACTCCACCTAAGCCTTTAGGCTGAGGATTGGAGTCTCTAACGGAAAAATTTAGGATAGAGATGCTTTCTCATCGGAAGATAAATCATCCTCTGTGGCATGACTCCTTTAAGAGGTGTTTCTTTAGTAGGGAAGTAATAGAAAGTAAATAATTAAACCTATGAAAGATATAGAAAAATTGGTACGTGACAATATACTCTCGCTCAAGCCCTATTCTACGGCTCGAGATGAGTATCAGGGCGAGTTGGGCGTATTCTTGGACGCCAACGAAAACCCCTATGCCAATGGCTATAACCGCTACCCCGATCCTCATCAGCGTGCGCTGAAGGCGTTGCTGAGTCAGGTCAAGGGCATAGCCTCTGAGAATATCTTTGTCGGCAACGGCAGCGATGAGGCTATTGATCTTGTGCTGCGCATCTTCTGCGAGCCACGCCTCGATAACGCCATAGCCATAGCTCCGAGTTACGGCATGTATAAGGTTGCGGCGCAGATCAACGATGTGGAGCTTCGCGAGGTACTTCTGGGCGAGGATTTCTCTCTGCCCACCGAGCAGATCAAGGCGGCTATGGACAGCCACACCAAGCTCATCTTCCTCTGCTCGCCCAACAACCCTACGGGCAATGCCTTTTGCCATGAGCAGCTGCTCGATCTGGTCGAGAGCGTAGATGCCATGGTTGTGGTCGATGAGGCGTATGTCGATTTCTCGGAGCAGGGAAGCCTGAAGTATGCCTTGCCCGACCACCCCAATCTTATCCTGCTGCAAACCATGTCCAAGGCGTGGGGCTTGGCAGCTTTGAGGATGGGACTCGCGTTGGCTTCGGAGCGTGTGGTGGAGCTTATGTCTGAGGTGAAGTACCCCTATAATATCAATCTCGCCACCATGCAGATCGCTCAGGAGTTTATCCAAAAGGGCGTTGCCGAGCAGGTTGCCCAGATCAAGCGCGAGCGCGAGCGTGTGGCGCAGGCTTTGGCGGGGATGAGGGTTATAGAAAAGGTCTATCCGAGCCAAGCCAACTTCCTGCTGATCAAGGTCGAGGATGCCGACAGGATCTATCGCCACCTTATAGGCGATGGCATCATCGTGCGTAACCGCAACGGTGTGGTGATGTGTGAGGGTTGTCTGCGTGTGACAATCGGCACCGAGGAGGAGAATAATAAGTTGTTAGAATCAATGCAAAGATATGAAGAGAGCCTTGTTTATTGATCGTGATGGTACGATTATCGTTGAGCCGCCTGTGGATTTTCAGGTCGATAGTCTTGCGAAGCTGGAGTTTGTGCCGGGCGTAATCTCGGCTTTGGGACGACTCTCCAAGCTCGATTATGAGTTGGTTATGGCTACCAATCAGGATGGTCTGGGTACCGACTCTTTCCCCGAAGAGGATTTCTGGACTCCGCACAAGAAGATGCTCACCACGCTAGCGGGCGAAGGCATATTTTTCGATGACCAGCTCATTGATCCCACCTTCGAGCATCAGCTCTCGCCCACGCGCAAGCCACATACGGGTATGTTTGGCAAATATCTCTCTGGCGAGTACGATTTGGCTGAGAGCTACGTCATTGGCGATCGTGCTACCGATGTCCATCTTGCCCATAATCTGGGTGCGAAGGCTATCTTGTTGCAGAGCCGCGAGCAGGGCGAAGCTATGTTGCAGGGCAAGGAGTTTGCCGAGGCGTGTGTGCTGATTACACCTCGCTGGGCAGAGGTGGCAGAGCATCTGAGCATGAAGGAGCGCAGTGCCGTTGTTGTGCGTAAGACCTCCGAGACCGACATCAAACTGAGCATAGATCTCGATGGGGGCAAGGAGTCCCAGATCGACACAGGTCTTAAATTCTTCGACCACATGCTCTATCAAATCCCCCACCATGCGGGGGTGAGCCTGAGCGTGGAGTGCAAGGGCGATCTGGAGGTTGACGAGCACCACACCATCGAGGATGTAGCCATCGTCTTGGGCGAGGCACTCAAACGTGCGTTGGGCGATAAACGG
The DNA here is from genome assembly GCA_017531305.1 of Alistipes sp. Lineage (GTDB taxonomy): Bacteria > Bacteroidota > Bacteroidia > Bacteroidales > Rikenellaceae > Alistipes. Next base: position 9,286 of record JAFXLG010000034.1, on the reverse strand, counting down.
GGCATCGAACGCTATGGATTTGTCTTGCCGATGGATGAGTCGCGTGCTATGGTGCTTTTAGATTTGGGTGGCAGAGCCGATTTTGTGTGGCGCGTGGAGTTCAGCCGCGAGCGTGTGGGCGATGTGCCTACCGAGATGTTCAAGCACTTCTTCAAGTCGCTCTCGGCGCAGCTCTCGTGCAACCTTCACATCGAGGCTCAGGGCGAGAATAACCACCACCTGATCGAGGGCGTCTTCAAGGCTTTTGCTCGCGCCCTGAGGATGGCAATCCGCCGCGATCCGTTCAAGTATGAATTACCCTCAAGCAAAGGAGTGTTATGATAGCAATTGTGGATTACGATATGGGCAACCTGCGCTCTGTGGAGAATGCTCTCAAACGTCTGGGTGCTGAGTTTAAGGTTACTCACCAAGCCGAGGAGATTCGTGCCGCAAGGCGAGTCCTGCTCCCGGGTGTGGGCAATGCGGCGCAGGCGATGGAGAATCTGCGCCAGAGGGGGCTTTGCGAGGTTATTCGCTCCTTGCGTAAGCCTGTGTTGGGTATCTGCGTGGGTATGCAGATCATGTGCCGCCGCAGCGAGGAGGGCAATGCCGAGTGCTTGGATCTGTTCGATTGCGATGTGAAGCGTTTTCTGCCCACCGACAATGAGAAAGTTCCGCACATGGGGTGGAATCGCATCTCCAACCTCGACTCCAAACTCATGAAAGGCATCGAGGAGGGTAGCTACGTCTATTTCGTACACTCGTTTTATCCCACCTTGTGCAGCGATACTATCGCCACATCGGTGCATGGTCAGCTCTTCAGCGCGGCACTTAAATATGAGAATTTCTACGGCACGCAGTTCCACCCCGAGAAGAGTGGAGATGTGGGCGAGAAGATATTGGAAAATTTCCTGAAGCTATGAGTAAGATAGAGATAATTCCCGCCATAGATATCATCGAGGGGCGTTGTGTGCGCCTCACGCAAGGCGATTATGCCCAAAAGCGAGTATATGATGCCGATGTGGTGGATATGGCTAAGCGATATGAGGATTGTGGCGTTCGGCGCATCCATGTGGTCGATCTTGACGGGGCAAAAAGCTCCCTACCGCAGAATCTCAGACTCTTGGAGCGTATTGCCCTAAGCACCAATCTCGATGTGGAGTGGGGCGGCGGCATCAAGAGCGAGGAGGCTCTGCATCGGGTGTTCGATTCGGGAGCCAAATATGCCATCGTGGGTAGCGTTGCGGCGCGTAAGCCAGAGCTTTTTGCGCAGTGGCTCGTAAAGTTCGGTGGCGAGAGGATGGTTTTGGGAGCCGATGTGCGTCAGGGCAAGGTCTCGGTCAATGGCTGGCAGGAGGATCTGTCGCTCTCTATCGAGGAGCTTGTAGAGGGGTTGCTACCCTCGGGGCTCAGTCAGGTGATCTGCACCGACATCGAGCGTGATGGCATGTTGCAAGGTCCTTCGGTGGAGCTTTATGAGGCTCTGCAAGGGCGTTTCGAAGGGGTTGATTTCACCGTTTCGGGCGGCATAAGTTCCATGCACGATATCGAGACCTTGAGTCAGAAGGGCTTGCGCCGCGTCATCGTGGGCAAGGCGATATATGAGAATCGTATAACATTAAAAGATATCGAACGATGGTTGCTAAACGTATAATCCCCTGTCTGGATGTCAAGGGTGGTCGCACCGTCAAGGGCATCAACTTCGGGCAGTTGCGCGATGTGGGCGATGCTGTGGAGTTGGGACAATACTATGCCCGTTCGGGTGCCGATGAGCTGGTCTATCTCGACATCAGTGCCTCGAAGGAGGAGCGTGCCACCTTCACCCATCTTGTGGAGCGCATAGCCGATGGCATCAACATCCCCTTCACCGTGGGTGGCGGTATCGGCTCGATGGAGGATGCGGCGCGATTGTTGGATGCAGGAGCTGATAAGATCTCGATCAACTCGGCAGCCATCGCCCACCCCGAGCTTATCGACCAGATCGCTTCGCGCTATGGCTCTCAGTTTGTTGTGGTGGCTATTGATGCCCTTCAGGATGAGGCGGGCGTGTGGGGCGTCACCACTCATGGAGGCTCGCGCCGTAGTGAGAGGGAACTGTTTGAGTGGGCACGCGAGGCGCAGGAGCGAGGTGCGGGCGAGATACTCTTCACCTCGATGAATCACGATGGTACGCGCCGAGGCTACCCCTGCCAGACCTTCGCCCGCTTGGCGGAGCAACTCTCGATCCCGATCATCGCTTCGGGCGGTGCGGGCAGCGTGGAGGATATCGCTCAGGTGCTGACTCTGGGCAAGGCGGATGCGGCATTGGCGGCAAGCATATTCCACTATGGCGAGATTACGGTGGAAGAGTTAAAACTCAGATTACGAGAACAAGAAATAGATGTAAGATTATGATACGTTGGGAAGATTTCTATTTGGAAAAGTGTGCCGATGGCTTGTTACCTGTCATCGTGCAGGATGCCTCGACACTCAAGGTGTTGATGCTCGGATATATGAATCGTGAGGCGTTCGAGAAGACCATTAGCGAGGGGCATGTCACATTCTACTCTCGCACGCGCTCTACGCTCTGGCCCAAGGGCGAGACAAGCGGACACTACCTGATTGTGAAGAAGATGTATCGTGATTGCGATAGCGACACGCTGCTCATCATGGCAGAGCCCATAGGTCCTACCTGCCACCGAGGCACTACAAGTTGCTTCGATACGCCCGATAGCGAGGGTTTTGTGCGTCAGCTGCAGAGCCTTATTCGGCAACGCCACCGCGATATGCCCGAAGGCTCATACACCACACGCCTGTTTATCAAGGGTGTGAAAAACATAGCCCAGAAGGTGGGCGAGGAGGCGGTGGAGTGTGCTTTGGAGGCTGTCGATGGCAAGCGTGAGCGATTCCTCTACGAGGCTTCCGATCTGGTCTATCACCTGCTTGTCCTGCTTGAGCAAATGGACTGCTCAATCGAAGACGTGGAGAAGGAGTTGTACCTAAGACATAAATAGAAGTTGGCTTAATATGGTATTTAGGGAAATTAAGCCAAAAGATTCTAATTAAGCTACTTGTTGACGGCTTTTGCCGTCTAAGCAAGTCTGACCCACCCCCAACCCCCGCCTCAGGCAGGGGCTTTGGTCGCCTATGGCTCCGAGGTGGTGCTTGGCAAGGTTTGAGGATTGGAGTCTCTAACGGAAATTTTAGTGTAGAGATTCCAATCATTTCTCATTATCATTCGAAATGTCGAGTGACAGGTCTAAGACCTGTTTTATTAAATCATCTCGCTATACATCCTTTAGCAAAATTTGCTTTCCCTTAATAAAACTCCCGTTACGGGTGTGAATTTTGAATTTTTGTTGTTACCTTTACACCCAAATGTATTAGCAACTAACTAATTTTTATATCTATGAAGAAATTTTTATTTTCGCTCGTGGCGGTAGTATTCTCTTTCACCGCTATGGCAGATGAGGGTATGTGGCTCTTGCCTTACCTTCAGAAGATGAACATCAAGGATATGAAGCAGAAGGGTCTCAAGCTCTCTGCCGAGGATATCTATTCGGTTAATCAGTCGTCACTCAAGGACGCTATCGTCATCTTCGGTGGCGGTTGCACAGGTGAGATCGTTTCTGATAAGGGTCTTATCTTCACCAACCACCACTGCGGTTATGGCTCTATCCAGCAGCTCTCATCTGTGGAGCACGACTACCTGAAAAACGGCTTCTGGGCTGCCTCTTATGAGGAGGAGTTGCCTGTTCCGGGGCTTTCGGTTCGCTTCGTGCGCTCGATCGAGGATGTTACCGAGCAGATCTTGGGTAACGTGCCATCGACTGCTATGGGCGAGGAGCGTCAGAAGCTTATCGCCGAGAATCAGAAGGCTCTTTCGGAGGCTAAGCAGAAGGAGCTGACCGAGGGTCAGACCTATTCTACCGTTGCATTCTTCGGTGGCAACCAGTATTTCGGTTTCGTGTATGAGATCTATCGTGACGTACGTTTGGTAGGTACTCCTCCATCATCAATCGGTAAGTTTGGTGGCGACACCGACAACTGGATGTGGCCACGCCACACAGGCGACTTCTCTATCTTCCGCGTATATGCCGACAAGGACAACAAGCCTGCAGCATACTCTAAGGATAACGTGCCTTACAAGGCAGAGCGTCACTTGGAGATCTCTATCAGTGGCTATCAGGAGGGTGACTTCGCTATGGTTATGGGCTTCCCTGGCTCTACAACTCGTTACATGACATCTTACGAGATTGACCAGATGCTTGAGGTTAGCAATCCACAGCGTATCTTCATCCGTGGCGAGCGTCAGCAGATCATCTGGGAGGCTATGGAGGCAAGCGATGAGATCCGCATCAAGTATGCATCGAAGTATGCTGGCTCTTCGAACTATTGGAAGAACTCAATCGGTATGTCACGCGGTATCCAGAAGCTCGGCGTGAAGGCTCAGAAGCAGGCTCAGGAGCAGGCATTCCAGCAGTGGGCAGACAAGAACACATTGCCTGAGGAGGGCTATCAGGATGCTTTGCCAAAGATGAAGGCAGCCATCGAGAAGATCACTCCAGCTCAGGGTACAATGCAGTATCTGCAGGAGGCTATGCTCAATGGCGTGGAGCTTATCTCGGCAGCAGGTCGCACCAAGGAGCGCATGGCTGCGTTCTATAAGGACTATGACGTAGATCTCGATCGCAAGGTTGCTAAGCGCATGTTCCAAATCGTGAAGGAGAACATGAAGCCAGAGAACCTTCCTTCATTGTTCAAGGATGTGATCGAGCCACTCTATGGCGGCAACACAGACGACTATGTAGATTGGTTGTACGACAACTCAATGCTCACTTCTCCTGAGAAGTTGGCTTTGGCAACTGACGAGGCTCTGAAGAACGACCCAGCGGCTCGCGCACGTGCATCGGTACTTGATGTATATCGCAAGGCTTACACCGAGTATGCTAAATACTCTTACGAGGTGGCTGACGCTCACCGCTTGTATGTTGCAGGTTTGATGAAGATGGATCCTGCGAAGGCTTGGTACTCAGACGCAAACTTTACGATCCGTTTGACTTATGGTCAGGTATTGCCATACGATCCAGCCGATGCTGTGACTTATAACTACTTCACAACTTTGGAGGGCGTTATCGCTAAGGAAGATCCTACTAACCCATTGGAGTTCACCGTGGAGCCACGCCTCAAGGAGCTTTACAAGGCTAAGGATTACGGTCGCTATGCCGATGCTGACGGCAAGTTGCACGTGGGCTTCCTCGCCAATCTCGATATCACAGGCGGTAACTCAGGCTCGCCAATGCTCGATGGCAATGGTCGCTTGATCGGTCTTGCTTTTGACGGTAACTGGGAGGCAATGTCGGGTGACGTGGCATTTGAGCCAGAGTTGCAGCGTTGCATCGGTGTCGATATCCGCTATGTGTTGTGGGTTGTTGACAAGTTCGCAGGCTGCCAGCACATCATGGATGAGCTTACTATCGTAGGCGGAGCTAAGGCTAAGAAGGCAAAGAGATCAAAGAAATAATCCCCACCTTCGATTTAGCGACACCCGACCAGCATTGTTGGTCGGGTGTCGTTTTTTTTGGTATCAGCCCAAAAAAATCTGAATTCCCTCGCGGCTTTACATCCAAAATACTATCGCTACGAAGTGTGAGGCGGCGGCGAGGTTGATGAGCAGGTGCCATACCAAGTGGTGATGACGAAAAGCCTTCATGGCGTAGAATACGGCTCCTATGGTGTAGAATACTCCACCTAAAGCTATGAGCGAGATAAATTGCCACGAGGCGTGCTTCAAAAACAACGGGAAGAAGAATACCACGGTCCATCCCATCACCAAATATATTGTCAGGCTGATTGCTGGAATGGAACGGCGGCTGAGCGACTTGTAGAATATGCCGAAGATCACCATCACCCATTGCAGGATGAAGATCAGCCATCCCTGCCAGCCACCTATAACCGACAGAGCCACAGGTGTGTAGCTGCCCGCTATGGCGAAGTAGATGAATATATGGTCGAGGATGTGGAAGATCTCCTTGTGGCGCGTGTCGTGCAACATCGAGTGGTAGAGTGTCGATATCAGGAACATCATGAATATGCTGATGCAGAATATCGAGACTCCCACCACGCGCAATACATCGCCACCGCCCTGCGTGTAGCTCCATACCGCCGCGAAGAGCAGGGCGAGCAACATCAGGATGCTCATTACGCCGTGCGAGATAGTGTTTGCCACCTCTTCTCCGAATGTTGGGATATAAATTTTTGCCATAACGAATAATTTATTTACTTTTGCCGAGTGTTTTATTTGGCGAATACAATGTTTTATTTCACCATGCAAATATAAGGCTTTTTATTGTAAGGTTATACCTAATGGGTGTTTTTTCTTGGTCGAAATGTGCTATTGCTTTGTCGGCGGGGTGACACAAATGTTACAAAAACTGCCAATTTTAGGGGCTTTTTCGCCACAAAATATGGGTTTTTGTCCCCTACGAAGGCTTTTTGCAACACGAACAAGGTCTTAACCACAATAATTTTGCGGTAAAAAAAATTTAGTTGACTTTTGCATCCGAAAGTTTTGCTGTTCGGATTCTCTTTTCCTAACGGGTGAGAGCTGTCGGGAGGAGTGGTCTGGAGGGCAGAATTCGAAGAGAAGAAAGCAACAAATCAAAAATAACCAATTTATTAATTTACGTTCAGAGGTGGCTCTCCCCGCCCGTGGCATACGAAAAGAGTAATGACATGCCGAACGTAAGAAAACAAAATGAAGATGAAAATTTTTACAAAGATGACTCTTGCCCTCGTGGCAGCAATGACCATCACAACAACTGTTTTTGCAGGTGGTCCGATGACAAACTCAAACCAGAGCGCATCATTCTTGCGTAGTATCGCTCGCGGTACATCACTCGATCCAGATGCAGTTTACAACAACCCTGCAGGTGTGGTATTTATGGATAACGGTTTCCATATCGGCATCAACGACCAGATGGCAAAGCAGACTCGTACTGTGACTTCTACTTTTGCTCCATTCGCTATGAGCAATGGCAACGCTACAAAGGAGTACATGGGTGAGGTATTCTCTCCAATTATACCAAGCGTACACTTCGCATGGAAGCACAACCGTTGGGCTGTGATGGTAGGTATGGGTGTTAACGGCGGTGGTGGCTCTTTGGAGTTCGACAACGGTCTTGCATCTTTCGAGCGTCAGTTCTCAGTATTGCCTGGAGCTATCTCTCAGCTCGGTCAGCAGCTCGGTCAGATGAACCCAGCTATGGCAGTTTCGGCTAACCGTTATTCGATGGATATGTACCTGAAGGGTAGCTCTATGACATTGGCTTTCAACGCTGGTGTTGCGTTCCGTATTACAGATTGGTTGTCTGTAGCTGCACAGTTGCGTTATAGCACCACATCTAACGGCTATGAGGGTTACATGAAGAACATTCAGATCAACCCAAATATGGCTGCTATGGGTCTTGATGGCACAAAGATGATATCTGCATCACAGTTCTTCACTCAGGCAGGTGCTGCTTTGGGTCAGTTGAACCCAGCGTTGGCGCAGCAGGCAGCAGTATATGCTGCACAGACTGCAGACCACATTTTGGATGTTAAGCAGAAAGGTACTTCACTCAGCCCTGTTCTTGCTTTGGCTTTCCATAAGGGTAAGTGGGATGCTTCGGTAAAGTATGAGTTCAAGATGGCTACCGAGCTTGAAATCGAGTCAGAGCCTATTTCAGCTAACGATCCTGTTATCAACGGCATCTTCCCTAACGGTGCTAAGGTTAAGTCAGAGACTCCAGCCCTTTTGGCAGCAGCTTTGAGCCGTCACTTCGGTCCTGTAAAGGTTACAGCAGAGTGGCACCACTACTTCGATAAGGATGCTGAGAACTCATTCTCACCATGCATCACAGGCAACACTAACGAGTACCTTTTGGGTGCTGAGTGGAGCATCACAGATAAGTGGTTGGTATCGGCAGGTGTTCAGCGCACAGCCCTCAATATGGATATCAACAAGTACTCAGATATGAATTTCGTGACATCTTCTACATCTATCGCAGCAGGTGTTAAGTATAACTTCTCTGAGAAGGTTGGTCTTAACTTGGGTATCATGCCAACTCTCTACGACAAGGAGACTGCCGTAGGTCAGGCATCGGGTATTGACTTCAAGGATGTTTACCACCGCACTTCAATTGCTTGGGGTATTGGTCTTGACCTTAAGTTTGGTAAGTAATAATTTTTTCATGATTTGATAGCTGCCACGGTTTTATCTTAGTGGTAATATGGGCAGCACACCATCCATGATGCCTTTGATCGGGCATCATGGAGCTAAGCCGACACTCGTAAGTCGGACGCCGAGAGAGGGCATTGGATTGGGCCCAGAGGATGATAAGGGGCGATAATCTGAATCACGCGACAATTCTGATTAACACCCTGCAATCGGATACTATTATGATCCGATGCCCCAGACTCTTGGAGAAGAAATGAAAATACTCTTTTTGTAGAATATGGTTTTTTGATTGCTGGACGGCTGCGCCTTTAGGACGCGGCCGTTATTTTTTTTCTCGAGCAATGTATGAGAGATGAAAGATGAAAGAGGAGAGAGAAAACACGTCATTCCACCGAGCGTATGCGAGGAATGGAATCTCTACACTAAAATTTTATCGTTAGAGATGCCATTCAGCACTCGCCTTATGCTCGGCTGTGGCATGACGTAGGCGTAACGCCTGTTTTATTATTAGATATCTCTCTCATCTTTCATCTCTCATCTCTCATCTCTCCTCTTTCATCTTTCCTCTTTCATCTTTCCTCTTGAATTTTCGGTCTGAAAAGTTGGCTAAAATGCAGGTCTTGTTAAAAAATTCACAAATAGAGGGCTGAGTGGTAACACTATAACGAATTTTTATTTATCTTTGTCGGGAGTATGTGCGCGCCTGCGGGCGGAAGGCACACCTCAAAAGAGCAAATTCAAGACAAATAACATAATAAAACTAAAAAATTTAAGACTATGTTTGCTATTGACAACTACGATTTCACCGGTAAGCGTGCAATCATCCGCGTTGACTTCAATGTGCCCCTCAATGGTGAGGGTCAGGTAACTGACGACACACGTATCCGTGCTGCTATCCCTACTATCAAGAAGGTTTTGGAGAAGGGTGGTTCAGTGATTTTGATGTCACACTTGGGTCGTCCAAAGAAGAATCCAGATCCAAAGTTCTCTTTGGAGCAGATCATCCCAGCTATCGAGGCTCGTTTGGGCGTTAAGGTAGAGTTCGCTGGTGACTGCATGGGTGAGAAGGCTGCTCAGATGGCTGCTGCTTTGAAGCCAGGTGAGGTTATG
>JAFXLG010000033.1 GCA_017531305.1 Alistipes sp. | reverse complement strand
GCATCAGCACCTGCTAAGCAGTCAAAGCCACGCATCAAGAAGGCTGTTAAGGCAGCTGTAGATGCTGAGGAGGCTGTAGTAGCTGAGGTTGTTGCTGCAACAGAGTCTGCAGAGTAATTCTCATAAGTAAACAAACAGAAATTATTAACTTTTTAAGTAAAAGACAATTATGGAAATCAAAGCAGCAGATGTAATGAAGCTCCGCAAGATGACCGGTGCAGGTATGATGGATTGCAAGAAGGCTCTTATCGAGGCTGAGGGCGATTTTGATCGTGCAAAGGATATCATCCGTGAGAAGGGTAAGCTCGTAGTTAGCAAGCGTGCTGACCGTAGCGCATCTGAGGGTGTTGTTGTTACAAAGATCGTAGGTCAGAAGGCTTATATTTTGTGCCTTGCTTGCGAGACTGACTTCGTGGCTCAGAACTCAGAGTTCTCAGCATCAGCAAACGCTATCCTCGACATCGCAGTTGCAGCTGATGCAGCAGATGTAGAGGCTTTGAAGGCTATCAAGAATGCAGAGGGTATTACTGTAGAGGAGATGGTAACTGAGAAGTCTGGTCAGACAGGCGAGAAGTGCGAGTTGGCTTACTACGCACGTATCGAGGCTCCATACTGCGCAGCATACGTTCACTTCAACAAGAAGTTGGGTACAGTTCTTGGTTTCAACAAGGAGGTATCTGAGGAGGTTTCTCACACTATCGCTATGCAGGCTACAGCTATGGCTCCAATCTCAATCGATGAGAACGACTGCCCAGCAGAGGTAGTTGAGAAGGAGAAGGCTATCGCTTTGGAGATGATGAAGCAGGATCCTAAGAACGCTAACAAGCCAGAGGCTATCTTGGCTAAGATCGCTGAGGGTAAGATGCGCAAGTTCTTCGAGGAGAACACTCTCTTGAACCAGGCATTGGTTGGTGAGAAGATCTCTATCCGCGAGTATTTGCAGCAGGCTGACAAGGAGGCTACTGTTGTTGCTTACAAGCGTTTTGCTTTGGAGGCATAATCATAGTTTTCGAGAGGTGGAGGTCGAGCGAATCGGCTGAAAACCTCCGCAAGCAAAGTAAAATCCCGACTACCATTGGTGGTCGGGATTTTTTTGTTTTACGCCGTTGTAGGCTTGGTTTAGATAATTGTTACACCTTATTGTATTTGAGAGAGATGGGCTATTCTTGAGCCTTATCGGGCTGATATTCCAAAATATCTGCGGGCTGACACTCCAATGCTCGGCATATAGCTTCGAGTGTTGAGAAACGTATAGCCTTGGCTTTGCCTGTCTTTAGTACCGAAAGATTCACTATCGAAATATCTACTCGCTCCGAAAGGTCGGTAAGCGACATCTTGCGCTTGGCGAGCATCACATCCAAATTCACTATAATTGCCATATCACGAGCCTTTTAAATTGTCATTGATTCATCTTCATTAATTTTGGCAGCTATCGACATCAACTCTGCAAGGGTGAGCAACAATAGCGGAGCGATAAAACAGCCACCATTGAGTGTAGCATATCCGAATAGCTCGATTGGAGAGTTATCTGCATAGAGATCTTTAACGGCAATCATACGGAACAACTCGCGGTTGTCAATCATAGCGTAATATAAGAAGAACAGCAGCGCCAACCAACGGATGATTCGTGGGTGGCTGTGGAGGAAGATATTACCTGTGCGGAAACCACGAATAGAGCTAATGAGTATTCTCGCCATCAGAGTAACGATTAGTGCAAATACCACGAATGCAGCAATGGTGATTATGCGATTTGCCGTCCAGCCGTAGTGGTCGGGACGCTTGTAGTCAGGGTGTTGGGAGTAGATGATCATACTCGCAGGTAGAGCCTCGACAAGAGGCTTCCCCTCGCTATCGCGATCGATTGTAATAGCGAATTTGTCTGCCTGACTATCATCTAAATACAGAGCCTGAAATTTAGTGTCCATCTTGCCGATAAAGGTGTGATTCTTCTCATCGGCATAGGGGTTGGTTGAGTAGGTGAGTTGTAATCCATAGTGAGCAATCTGAAAGAGTGCAATTGCTGCGGCTGCCACCACAAAGATAATTGTACGGCGTTGGGTTTTTTGTGAAATTTTCATAGCTGAAAAGTTTTAAAATGTTAATTAATTGAGAGAATGTTTTTCGTTATTAAATATATGTTTTAAGTTTAAAATTTAATGATAATCATTAATTTTATAATGCAAAGATAGCGATTGATTTTTAAGTTGCAAATTTTTTTGCAAAAAAATTATTCAAAAATCATTACTCACCTAAAACTTTCTCTTCTCATACAGCATCAAAGCAAAAGGTTGTCTATCATTTTTTTGATGGACAACCTCTTTACCTATATTTATAATCTTATGGTAAGTTTTTAATTCTCTCTGTTCTGCAATACCTCGATCAATATATCCAGATTATCTGCACCTATCAGATCAACGCCCTCCCTGATAAACAGACGCTTGAACTCTTTGGTGTCGGGTGCGCCCCACCAGCGGAAGAGTTTGCCTTCGCGGTGGGCATTACGGATGATTTCACGCATCTTTTCCAGCTCCTCTTGTGGCATTTCGCCTTTGCCACGCCATTTGCAAATTGCTGCATAATTATGGCTGATGACAGGCATCATATGCGAATCGTAGCCCTTGCCGATGTCGGGGATTACGCCATCGATAAACAAGAATCCTTCGCCTCGCTCCAGAATAGTCTTGCGAGGAGACTTGCCCGAAAGGAAAATTAATATCGCCCCTTTCTTGTATGAGCCATTCTCAACTCGGCACAACAACTCTTTGTAAGGCTCTAATGCACGTTCTAAAGCTGGAAGCATCTCCTCGCCATCAGATTTACAATCTATCATCAGCATAAAGGGCTTGCGTCCTCTCTCATGTACTCGACCACCATTCTGCTCGATTAGCTTAATTAATGGCTCAAGATACATCTTCTCGAAGATTCTATCGCGTGAAGGCATCAGTGGACGGTCGTGATAAACATACAACTTTCCGCCGATATACCATAAATCAGCCTCCACGCAGTTAAAACCACGGTCGTATGCATCCATCAACGGACGTTTGCGTGTGTAATCGTTATGTGAGAATGCGTTGTAGTGTACCTTCTTTTTGATGTTGTCGCTTTGAGCCATTGTAGGCGTAGCGATGAGCAAGAGCAATATAAATAAAATGTTTCGGATCATATTGGGTGCGAAAGTTAATATATAAGTTCTACAATTTTTTCCAACCACTCTTTGTCGGTCTGATCAAATGTGGCGAGCTTCTCGCTGTCAATATCAAGCACCGCACACACCTCATCTTCGTGCCAAATCGGAACAACGATTTCGCTTCTTGATAGTGAGCTGCAAGCGATATGTCCTGGGAATAGTTCAACATCCTCGACTACCTGTGTGGCTCTCTGTTCCCACGCCGTGCCGCAGACGCCCTTGCCGTATTTTATGCGACTGCACGCCAAAGGTCCTTGGAATGGACCTAAAACAAGCTCCCTATCCATGACGCGATAAAACCCCGTCCACCAAAAACCGAATGTCGAGTGAATCATAGCCGCTATATTTGCCATATTGGCAATTGGATCTGGCTCACCCTCGGTAAGTGCTACGATTTGTTTGTATAGTAGGGCATATTTTTCATGCTTATCTCCTTGAGCAATTATTAACTCTTCTGCCATGATTATACTCTTTTAAGCAGCTCTTTGAGCAAAATCCAGAACTTATCTACCGTAGCAATCTCCAATCGCTCTTCGGGCGAGTGTACGCCGCGCAACGTTGGTCCGAATGATACCATCTCCAAATCAGGATATTTCTCAAGGAACAATCCGCATTCCAAACCAGCGTGTACCGCCTTAACCTTAGGCTCTGTGCCAAAGAGATCTTTGTAGCACTCTACGCTGTGGCGCAATAGCTGCGAATTAGGATTTGGAGCCCACCCGGGGTATCCGTCAGAGTGTTTTACTTCGGCTCCAGCCAGCAGAAGTGTAGATTCTACCATCTTTTTAGCATAAAGTTTTGCACTCTCGACAGATGAACGCTGCGAAGTAGTTACGATAATCTCATCATTGTCGCCAAACTTTACCGAAGCCAAGTTGGTTGATGTCTCAACCAAGCCCTCTACCGCATGAGATATCGAGATAACGCCATTTGCTACGCCGACCAGAGCGTGTAAAAGATTTTGCTGAAGCTCCAGCTTTAGGACTCTTTCTGGCTTTGGCTCTGAGCATAGCGAGATCTGCATCTGAGGCTCGGTTAGTGTAAATTCTGCCTTTACTTCAGTTGCCCATGCCTCAAAACGCTGCTTGAAGCTCTGGCTTGATGGTCGATCTACACCGAAAATGGCGTATGCATCGCGAGGAATTGCATTGCGTAGATTTCCGCCATCCATGTAGCTTACGCGTGCGTTGTAATCCTCGTGTGCTTCGAGCAGTATTCGCGCCATAAGTTTGTTGGAATTGGCGCGACCTTTATTAATATCATCTCCTGAGTGACCGCCCATAAGACCAGAGATACTGAGCTTGTAATAATCGTATTCCACAGGAGCAGGTTCGTATTCCGCCTTGAAGTACGCCACAGTATCTACTCCGCCAGCGCAACCGATAAATATCTCACCCTCATCCTCCGAATCGAGATTTATCAGGTATTTGCCACTCAGCATGCCTTCGCCCAGATTAAATGCCCCAGTAAGTCCCGTCTCCTCATCAACGGTAAAGAGAGCCTCAATGGGACCATGCTCGGAATCTTTATCCAACAATATCGCTAATGCTGCCGCCATGCCAATTCCGCAGTCAGCACCAAGTGTAGTGCCTTCTGCCATTACCCAACCATCAACAATTTTGGTTTGGATAGGATCGTTGTCGAAGTCAAAATCTACCTCGGGTAGCTTCTCGCATACCATATCCATGTGAGATTGCAAAATCACGCAAGGACGATCTTCGTAACCTGCGGTGGCCGCTTTGCGCATTACCACATTACCGATTTGATCTTTTTGATACTCGATGCCGTGTGCGATGGCGAAGTTAATGAGATACTCTATTATCTTCTCCTCCTTTTTTGAAGGACGTGGTACTCGGGTGATGGCTTCGAACTGCTCCCATACCAAATGTGGTTCTAAATTCTTTAGTGACATAGTAGTTAAATTATGCGCCCTTTCACGCAGGAAGGGCAGATTTTGTTATACAAAAATAAGATTTTTTGGCAGTTTCTCCAATCATGATGCAAAAAATAGTATATTTGTTATCAAACGCAGATTTTAAACTTGAAAGCAACCCAATTTCGGATGACGTCTCTTGTATTGCTCATATTCCTACTCTTTGTCTCATATAGCTCATCGGCGCAAGAGCTGTATGATGATTATCGCCTGTATAAATTAGAGCAAGAGGAGTGGGATGAGTATGTTGTTAGTAGCGATACCACACTCTTTTATCGTTTGCAACAAACTCAGGATGATCTTTATGAGCATCTTTCGGCATATAAGTTTTCGTTCGTGGAATCTTCGCGGCGTGGTCAATACTATACTGCCAGAGAATCTCTCTTGGATGGGATTCATGTTAGAGCAGTCAACCTCCCGATACTAAAGCGTTTGGGTTTGTCGCGTAAATCATACTCAGGAATCGCATCTGGCTCATCGCATATTGTCGGTAGCATTGCGGGAATGGATGACTATTCTGCGCATCATTCATTCCCATTGGATGGGGTCAATGTCGCAGCGTTTTTCTCGGGCAAAGGGTATTTAGGAGGAGCAAGAGCAACCCTAAATGCATCGCTTGGCAAAGGGTGGAGTACAACTATATATGCCTCTGTCAAAGGCGGCGATGACCTCTATGTCAAGGGCGTATATCGCGATGCTCTGGATTTGGCACTTCGTCTGGGTAAGGAGTACGAGTCGGGCGCAAATCTATCCTTTGTGGCATTGTCAACCCTCTCTGAACGCGGCTTAAGAAGCGGAACAACCCAAGAGGTTTTCACTCTTAGGGGCGATAGATTATATAACCCCACATGGGGACACCAAATGGGCAAAGTGCGTAATTCGCGCACTCGAAAAGATCAAGTCCCATTTCTTGCCATGAGTTACTCCCAGCCATTAGGTTCATCGACTCAGATGATTATCTCTATGGGTGGCAATTATGGTCAGCGCGAATATGGTAATCTTGGATGGTATGATGCCATGACCCCTCGCCCCGATAATTATCGCTATTTGCCAAGTTATTACTACTCCGAGTCAATTGCTTCAGCCGTGGAGGATGCTTGGCGCAGAGGCGATGAAGAATATACACAAGTAAATTGGACAGAACTGTATAATCAAAATCGCATCAGCTCCTCGGGCGCAGTCTATGCTTTGGAGGGTAGAGTTGAACGCATTGCTGACGCAGAGCTCTCGCTTGGCTTTCATAGCGATCTGAATCAGAGTCTAAGGTTGGATTATGGCTTAAGAGTTAGGTACGATAATTCCCGTAATTTTAAACGTGTGAAGGATCTCTTGGGCGCATTATATTTGCAGGACTTGGATTATTTCTTGCTGGATGATGATACCTACTCCTCGGCTCTTCAAAATAATCTCCTTACGCCCAACCGCAAGGTCGGAGTTGGGGATCGCTTCTCATATGATTATTCTTTAGAAAGGATCTCTTCTTCATTTGAGGCTTCGTTACATTATGCCAAATCGCGCTTGATAATGGATGTGGGACTATCGGCAGGGCAAGATATTATCTATCGCAATGGTTATTTTGAGAAGGAGTTGTATAAGGGCTCGGCGTCTTATGGTCGTTCTTCGAAACTCAAATTTATGCCTTATGTGGTCAACGCACGTTTGGGTTACTCTTTTTCGCCTAAGCATTTTGCAGATGTTGGTGTGATGGTGTCCGATGTAACTCCTGCGGCGGAGAATCTGTTTCATAATCCGCAATATAACAATAGGGTGGTAGATAATCCCGAAGCAGAACACCGCCTCTCGGCTGAGATTAATTATAGATATACCTCCGATAAGGCGCAACTTATGCTCTCGGCATATATGCTCTCTAAAACCAATCAACGCCGAACAATTAGAGCGTACGATGATCTGTCGGCAATATATTGTGATGTGGATATCGTTGGGCTGGGAGAATTGTTCTATGGTGTGGAGTCGGCAGCACGACTCAAACTTGCGACTAACCTTGACCTGAATCTTGCTGCCGCTTATGGAGAGGGTATATATTCTCATAACCCACACGTTACACATTACGATGATCGCAGTGGCAGGCTGATCAGCTCCTCGGAGAGTTACATGGGTGATTGCCACGTGGGAGGAGTGCCGCGCTTTTCGGCAATGGCAGAACTTACATATTTTACCTATCGCGGTTGGGTGGCATCATGCAGTGTTCAGGGTGTTATGGGGCGATATGTTGATGCTTCAGTGATTCGGCGTACTGAGCGAGTTGCTCATCAAGCCTCTTTTTCGCCCGAAATATATCGGAGCTTTATTGCCCAAAGTAGGCTCTCTGATGCGGTGACTATGGATGTTTTTGTATCGCGCTGGTTTAATCTGGGGCGTGGTCGTCTGTCGTTGACTTTAGCGGTGAGGAATCTGTTAGGTAATTGCGGAATTGAATATGGAGGATACGAGCAATCGAGAATCCGCAATTATCAGAGTGGCGAGAATCGGATTTTTATGCCGATGGATGATATTGTTACCTACGCTTCTGGAAGGAGTTATTATGCCGTGATTTCTTTCAAATTGTAACCATTAACTATAAAAATTGTGGCATATAATCGCAGAAATGATGCAACGTGGCGAAAAAAATAAGTTTTTTGTTTGATAGCCGAAAACAAATTAATATCTTTATGCATTAAAAAATAACTGTATTGCAAAGAGAGTATAAAAAGTAAAAACAATAACCCTATGTACAATTACCTAATTCGCACCCTTTGGTCGTTATTTATGGTCGTCATGCTGGCTGCCTGTGGCGGAGGCGATGACCCAGCATCTTCTGGCAACTCTGGTAACTCTGGATCAGGTAACTCTGGCTCGGAAGAGAGTAAAGATAACCCAAATGCCAAGGATCCTGTATTCCTTGAGTTCAAATTAGGGGCATCATCGAACTCTAAATATCTTGAGAGTGATGCTCGTTGCTCTATCTCAAATGCAAAATTAGAGATTACGGCTAAGAACATCAAGACCAAAGCTCCTGTATATGCAGGTATGACACTTACCCCATCATTCAAGGTCAATGACAATCATAAGGTATATGTCGAGAATAAGGAGCAAAGATCGGGCATTACGCCTCAGGATTTTACCAAGCCTGTGCAATACCGCGTGGTCAACGAAAATGGTAAAGAGGCAGTTTATACAGTAACAATGTCTTTTAGCTTTACTGGCTTGCCAATCGTCTCTATCAGAACTAAGAATGGTGGTGATATCGCAAGTAAAGATTATTGGGTTGATGCTACAATCTCGATTGTAGGAGGACCAGAGTTTGAGGATCTGGAGCTGACCAATATCCAAGTTTCAGGTCGTGGAAACTCTACTTGGAGTAATAATCCTAAGGATAAGAATCCATATAAATTCAAGTTCGAGAAGCGTACCAAAGTGCTTGGAATGCCTAAGCATAAGCGTTGGGTATTGTTGGCAAACAAGATGGATAAGACCATGCTTCGCAACGATATCGCCTTCTATTTGGGTAAGCAGACATCTTTGGCGTGGACTCCAAATGGTTATCATGTGGAGTTGGTAATCAATGGTAATCACAAGGGTAATTACTATTTGTGCGAGCAGATCCGTATCGATAAGAATCGCGTAAATATCAACGAGATGAAGCCTAAGGCGGAGCTTACCGATGCCGATGATATTACAGGAGGATATCTGCTTGAGATGGATACATATTGGGATGAGCAGTATAAGTTCCAGTCAAATATCGCAGTGCCTCTTACTACCAATGGTAGTGATATTGGACGAAACACCCTTAAGGTCAATGTGAAGGCTCCCGATGCCGATGATATGAGCTCTAAGCAATTCACATATATCCAAAAGTATTTCCACGATGCAGAGACTGCACTTTATAGCGAAAATTGGTTGGATTCAGAAAAGGGTTATAAAAATTATTACGATATCCAATCATTTGTAGATATGTATTTGGTATCGGAGTTGATCTATCATCACGAGTGGAAGTGGCCTAAGAGTACATACCTGCATAAGGATATGGGTGGTAAGCTTGTAGCTGGTCCTATGTGGGATTATGATTACGATACATTTACAAAGCGCAAGGTGTGGTATTGCTGTAATTATATGTGGTTCCCTCGTTTCTTTGAGGATCCAGAGTTTAAGGCATTGGTTAAGAAGCGTTGGGCAGAATTGTATCCTAAATTCAAGACTGCAATTAATTATATGTCCACTATGAAGAACAAGCTGAAACCATCGGCAGATAAGAATTATGCTATTTGGACTCATTTCAGCGGTCCTAATGGTGAGGGTAGTTTTACCTTCGAGCAGGCTGTGGATAAGATTCAGGATCGCTTCAAAGAGCGTATCGAGTGGTTGAACGCTGAGATCCCAAATCTGTAATAGTAGTTGAGGGTTACTCTTTGCAGGAGTAGTTTTGCATATTTAGAGTAATATTGTATCTTTGCACACTCTTTTAAGAGGGTTAAGAAAATAATAGATAAGTGAAAATTTATGGCAGGATCAAACTTTGTAGATTATGTGAAGATATTTGCCCGTTCGGGGCATGGTGGAGCAGGTTCGAGCCACTTCCGTAGGGAGAAGTTCGTTGCTTTCGGTGGTCCCGATGGAGGAGACGGAGGCAAGGGTGGTAGCATAATTCTGCAAGGCGATCGCCAATATTGGACGCTTATCCACCTTAAATATCAGCGTCACCAGTTTGCCGAGGATGGCGAGGGTGGTCATGGAGCTCGTTCTTCGGGTAAAGATGCTCCCGATATTGTAATCCCTGTGCCATTGGGAACTGTTGCTCGCCGTATTGTCGAGCAGGAGGATGGTACTCAGAGCGTGGAGTATGTAGGAGAGGTTACCGAGCATGGTGATCGTTTGGTGTTGCTCAAGGGCGGTCGCGGAGGTTTGGGTAATTGGCATTTTAAGAGTGCAACCAACCAAGCTCCACGTTATTCACAACCAGGTGAGGAGGGCGATGAAGGTGCATTTATCTTGGAGTTGAAGGTGCTTGCCGATGTAGGTCTTGTCGGATTCCCTAATGCAGGTAAGAGTACACTCTTGTCGGTTGTGTCGGCTGCTAAACCTAAAATTGCCAACTACGCCTTTACCACATTGGAGCCTAACTTGGGTATCGTTGAGGCACGAGATCACAAATCTTTTGTCATGGCAGATATCCCAGGTATTATCGAGGGTGCGCATGAGGGAAAAGGACTTGGTACGCGTTTCTTGCGCCATATTGAGCGAAATTCTGTGCTGCTGTTTATGGTCCCTGCCGATAGCGATGATATAGCTAAGGATTATGAGATTCTGCTCGGCGAGCTTACTCAATATAACCCCGAATTGTTGGATAAAGAGCGTCTGTTGGCTATCACCAAGTGCGATATGTTGGATGATGAACTTATCGAGCAGATGAAGGCTCATTTGCCAGAGGGCGTATCATCTGTCTTTATCTCATCTGTTTCGGGTTTGAATATCTCGCGCCTCAAAGATATGCTTTGGGAGGCGTTGCAGCATTAAAAAAGACTGTTTAACAAGGTGATTTTAGCAAAACTCGGTCTAAAATCCCTCTTGTTATACAACATCAAAGTAACGGAGGTTGTCCATCAAAAACATGTTGGGCAACCTTTTTTAGTGTTTTTAGAAGAATATGTTGTGTTGCGCTATGCGTATTACGGCACTCTTGTCAATGAATTCCACTATCCCGCAAATTTCACCCCTGCCCGAAGGGATGCTCTCGCCGCTATAACTACACTCGTGTGATGTGAATACTCCAATCTGATTGCCTTGTTTGTCAATGGCATAGCGTATGGTGTTGGTGTATTCTTCGCTCGTAGGATTTTTATCGCACCAACTTTTTCCCGCATCTACGAATTCCACATCTTTGATCGCAATGAAATTTCCCGCCATCTCAGACTTGATATCACTAATTTCGACCACTTGAGGCTCAATGGTCTGAGGGTTTTGCTTGTCGATAAATATATGGCGTGCCATCTCTTGATGGCTTAATCTTTCGAGACGATAGCCTTCGCGCGATCTGGCACCCAGAGTCACTCTGCCGTTGATTGATCCCAACTGCAATCCGCTACAAGATATTGTTATACGTGCCGATAAGGGGAAGTGTATGGAGGTTTGAGCCTGATCAACGGCTATCGTAATACCTCCACTCTGATCTGCAATTACTATCTCTTTGGAGTATTCCGAATAGAGGTCGTTGGCAATAACATATCCCTCGATACTTACGTCACTGGTGATCGGATAAGAGTTCCCCTTGAGCATACTCTTTAGATGCGCAATAGATACCAACCCATGTGCTTGGTCCGAAAAATTCCCCAGATCCTGACTGTTGCACGAAACGAGGAGCAACAGCAGGCAGTAGATCACACTATTTCTCAACAATGCAGTCGCTCTCATCTCTAAGTTTTATTATGTAAATATCCTTGCCATCGGATTTGCCGTATTGTAAGATGCCGTTTATTACAACCTCCTGAGTCGGTACGCTTTTCTGGGCGAAGTTTGCATATTCGGAGGTATAAACAGCTATGGTGTTTTGGTTGTTGTCTTTGAAGAAGTTGTATCCGTGCCAACTTCCATTGTCATTTACCTCCCAACCGCCAACGTGTTCATGAGTCGAGAGCCTGAGCCCTGCAATGCTGACCAATGTGCCACACATATCGGGCTTAAGTTCTTCGGTAGTCATTGGTTTGGGTGCGATCTGACGCGTGATGCCCGATCGCTTGATGTGTTTGTCGAGCAGTATGCGCGAAGCGAAATACTCTGTGGCGTAGCGACTTTGTTCGGTGGCAGGAAGTCCGACTTGCAGTGTCTGGTGATCCATTGCTATGGCGCAACCTTTTAGGCTCATTGTGATGTAATGTCCCATTGGATATATCTTGCCCAGATCATATAATCCCGCCATAATCTCTATGCCTGCCGTTCCATCTTCAATGAAGAAGGTCTTGTAGAAATTTCCGCTTCTATCATCGGTTGTGACATATCCGCCTATGGTGAGATTTTCATTTATGTTGATGGGTTTCTCCTTTGTGGCGTTGCGAAGAGTGAGTATCGAAATGTTTGTAGCCTCGAGTGTGGGTTCGCTGATAGGTGGCTCATCGAATCTGCGACATCCGATCAGCGGCAAAATAACTATTATTATAGACCAAAACCATCTTCCCATATCACAAAGATAGTATATTCTGCCACTCTTTGCTGAAAATTATGCACTAAAAAGTTATTTGTCGAGTGGTTTGGAGGGAAATTCGCCGAAAAATACTAATTTTGTGAGCGATTATGTCGATATGATTTCGACTAATGTCAGAAGTTGATAGAAAAGAGTAAAATTATATATACATGAGTGCTGAAAAATTCATTTCACAGGTTGTTGCCTCATCGGTAGAGGCACTTTATGGCGCAGTTGACTCTGCCCAGTTGCAGATCCAGAAGACTCGTAAGGAGTTCGAAGGCGATTATACCCTTGTAACTTTCCCATTGCTCAAGATGAGCCGTAAATCTCCAGAAGCTACTGCTACTCAGATTGGAGAGCATATCGTTGCCAATTGCGAGCAGGTTAGTTCGTTTAACGTAATCAAGGGCTTCTTGAATCTTCAGTTGGCGCCATCTTTTTGGGCTGACCGATTCGCTGCGGCAGTGGAGAATGAGAATTTTGGTTACGCGGAGCCTACCAATCGCACCATTATGATTGAGTACTCTTCTCCAAATACAAACAAACCTCTTCATTTGGGTCACATCCGTAACAACCTTTTGGGTTACTCAGTGGCTCAGATCTTAAAGGCAAACGGTCACAACGTCATTAAGGTAAATTTGGTTAATGACCGTGGTATCCATATCTGCAAATCTATGCTTGCATGGCAGCTTTATGGCGGTGGCGAGACTCCCGAAACATCGGGCATGAAGGGCGACCACTTGGTTGGTAAGTATTATGTGGAGTTCGATAAGCACTATAAGGCTCAGGTCAAAGAGCTTGTTGAGGGCGGCATGAGCGAGGATGAGGCTAAGAAGAAGGCTCCAATCATGCTTTCGGCGCAGGAGATGTTGCGTAAGTGGGAGGCAAAGGATACGGAGGTATATGAGCTTTGGCAGCGCATGAATGGCTGGGTATATGAGGGCTTCGATGTGACCTATAAGGCTTTGGGTGTCGATTTCGATAAGGTATATTATGAGTCAGAGACCTATCTGTTGGGTAAGAGCTTGGTGCAAGAGGGTCTTGACAAGGGTGTATTCTTCCGTAAGGAGGATAACTCTGTTTGGATCGACTTGGAGGCTGATGGTCTTGATCAGAAGCTGTTGCTTCGTGGCGATGGCACATCTGTCTATATGACTCAGGATTTGGGTACTGCTTTGAGCCGTTTCGAGGAGAATAAGCTCGATGATATGATCTATGTGGTAGGTAACGAGCAGAATTACCATTTCCAGGTCTTGAAACTTGTCCTCAAAAAGTTGGGTTACGAGTGGAGCGATAATATCTACCACCTCTCATACGGCATGGTAGAGCTTCCAGAGGGTAAGATGAAGTCTCGTGAGGGTACGGTTGTCGATGCCGATGATTTGATCGCAGATATGGTCGATACTGCCCGTGAGATGTCACAGGAGTTGGGCAAGTTGGACGGTTGTACCGAGACGGAGGCTAATGAGGTATGCCGTATGGTAGGTCTTGGCGCGCTTAAGTATTTTATTTTGAAGGTTGATCCTAAGAAGACCATGCTCTTCGATCCACGCGAGTCTATCGACTTCAACGGTAACACAGGTCCATTTATCCAATATACTCACGCTCGTATCTGCTCAGTATTGCGTAAGGCAGAGGAGGCTGGGATCGACTATAAGGGCAGAGCCAATGTTGAGTTGCTGGAGGCTGAGGTAGAGCTTATCAAGTCTATTACCGAGTTCCCTGCGGTAGTGGCTTCTGCTGGTGAGAGCTTCTCTCCATCGGTGATTGCAGCCTATGCGTATGACTTGGCTAAGAGCTTTAATGGTTATTACCATGATCATTCTATCCTTCGCGAGGAGGATGAGGCTAAGCGTAAGATGCGCTTGCAGTTGGCTTCAGAGGTTGCGTTGGTTATCCGCCGCGCGATGAAGCTTTTGGGAATTGATGTTCCACAACGAATGTAATCATGACTATGCAAAGAACACTTATCTTTATCGTTGCTCTTTTGATGCTTGGAGCATGCTCTGTTTCGGGTGTAGATGAGAAGGCGACCTTTACCAATCCTGTCATCAATCGTGACGCTCCCGATCCAACGGTAATTCGCGCCGAGGATGGATACTATTATATGTACTCTACCCAGCGCGATGGTAATCTGCCAATTTATAAATCTAAGAATATGATCTCTTGGGAGTATCTTGGTGGAGCTTTTCGCCGTGGCGAGGTGCCTAAGTTCGTGCCTCGAGCAGGTATCTGGGCTCCCGATATCAGTAGAGTAGGGGATAAGTATGTATTGTACTTCTCGATGTCAACATGGGGTGGCGAATGGGCTTGCGGTATTGGTCGAGCAGTATCAGACAATCCAGCAGGACCGTTTGAGAATGCTAAGTTCCTGTTTAACTCTAAACTTATCGGTGTTCAGAACTCTATCGACCCAATGCTCTTTCAGGAGGATGGTAGATGTTATTTGGTGTGGGGTAGTTTCCATGGAATCTATCTTGCCGAACTTACCGAGGATGGCTTGGAGTTGGATGATATCAACGATATTCATCGCATAGCGGGTACTGCATACGAGGGCAGCTATATCCACTATCGTAAGGGTTATTACTATCTTTTTGCATCGGTAGGTGCTTGCTGCGAGGGTCTTAAGAGTACCTATAAGACCGTTGTTGGACGAAGCAAATCTCTGTATGGACCTTACGTAGATAAGCAGGGACGCAAGATGCTCGATAACCATCATGAGGTTTTGCTCGAGGGTTGCGAAAATGTCAAAGGTCCCGGTCATGATTCACAGATTGTCAAGGATGACAAAGGTGCAGATTGGATCTTCTATCATGGCTACGATGTCAAAGAGGCTAATGCTGGTCGCAAGATGTATATTGGTCGTGTAACATGGGATAAAGACGGCTGGCCACGAATTGGCAACGGTACGCATACTCAGATGAGCGATGTTGCGCCCGTGATTAAGTAGGGAGTTGAGTTATACAACTTCAAAATAAAAAGGTTGTCCTTCAAACTATCTTGTCGGACAACCTTTTTTATGCTTTCGGCTATAGCCTCTATTCTATCTCCTCGCCGAAGAGTGTGGCAGAAGAACAACCTGTAATTCGGACCTTTACATAATCTCCTACCTTGTGGTCTCGGCGGTCTATGATTACAACCTTGTTTTGTGAGGTGCGACCAAAAATCTGATCCTCTCTACGCTTTGATGTTCCCTCTACCAAGATCTCAAACTCCTTGCCTACATCGCGCTTGTTGCTCTGCTCCGAGAGTTTGTTTTGCAAATTGATAATCTCGGTAAGTCGTGCGGTCTTAACATCTTCAGGAATATTGTCGGGCATATTGCGCTGGGCAAATGTGCCTGGTCGCTCAGAGTATTTGAACATAAATGCGAAGTCATAACCCACCTCTTCCATCAACGAGAGTGTCAGCTTGTGATCCTCCTCACTTTCATCTGTGAATCCTGCAATCAAGTCAGTAGTAATGGCACAATCGGGCATATAGTGACGTATGGCAGCAACTCTGCCCAAATACCACTCGCGAGTATATTTGCGATTCATCTTCTCAAGCATAACGCTTGAACCTGATTGTGCTGGCAGGTGTATTGCTCGGCAGATGTTAGGCATAGACGCCATCACCTGCAATAACTCATCGCTCATATCCTTTGGGTGTGATGTCGAGAAGCGAACTCTAAGCAGTGGCGAAATCTCAGCGACAGCCTTCACTAATGCAGGGAAATCAACATCTCCCGTACGATATGAGTTTACATTCTGACCCAATAGAGTCACCTCTCTATATCCATTCTCAAAGAGTGTACGAGCCTCCGAAATGATGGTCTCTGCGTCACGACTGCGCTCGCGTCCTCGAGTGTAGGGGACTACACAATAAGAACAGAAATTGTTGCAACCTCGCATGATAGCTATGTATGCGCTCACGCCATTTTTGTCGATCCTGACAGGCGCAATCTCGGCATAAGTCTCCTCCAATGAGAGTATGGTGTTGACTCCCTTGCCACCACCCTCGGCGATGCGCACCAAGCGGGGCAGATCACGATATGCATCAGGTCCTGCTACAATGTCAACAGCCAAATCGCCTTCAGTCAGTTGCTCCTTCAGACGCTCTGCCATGCAGCCTATGATACCGATGAGTAGAGTAGGCTTTTTACGCTTAAATCGGCGCATTTCGCTCAGACGTCCCCAGATTCTCTGCTCGGCATTGTCTCTGATGGAACAGGTGTTAATCAGTATGATGTCAGCCTCCTCAATCTTTTCAGTATATATGTATCCCTCTTGTTGCATTATCGAGACAACGATCTCTGTATCGCCTACATTCATCTGGCAACCGTAGGTCTCGATAAAGAGTTTGCGACCATCTCCCTCGATTGGGCGTAGGGTGTT
Organism: Alistipes sp.; assembly: GCA_017531305.1. GTDB lineage: Bacteria > Bacteroidota > Bacteroidia > Bacteroidales > Rikenellaceae > Alistipes. The sequence goes on along the minus strand of JAFXLG010000033.1, from coordinate 21,159 downwards.
TATCTTATCCATATTTGTGATGAAAGTTTTTTTACATTAACATACTCTCCTTATCGGGGAATGGCTTGAAGCCCTCACCGTAGGTGTCGTAGGCATCGGTTACTACCAAAAATGCCTTAGGGTCAATCTCCTTGACTTTACGTTGTACCTGAGCAACCTCTCGGCGACTCACTACAAGAAATATCATCTGCTTCTCTTTTTTGCTGTATAAGCCCGAAGATTTGATATAAGTGCCACCACGCTCCATGTCATTGATGATGTAGTTGCGCAACTCATCATCCTTATCATCGCTGATGATGAAGAGCAATTTGTCGTACGATGCACCGTCAATAACATAATCTACCACTCGTGTGGCTACAAATATACAGATAAGTGAATAGAGCGATAGTAACCATCCCTCGCTCGATGCTCCATCTTCAGTTCCAATACCGAAACCGATTACAATCAGACCAGCCAATACCACACAAGAGTCAGCCAATAAAACACCTCTTGAGAATGGCATATGCAGATATTTATTCAGAATCATGGCGATAACATCTGTACCTCCCGTTGTGGCATTGCTTCTCACGACAAGACCCAATCCCGTACCGATGATTGTACCTCCCAAAATACAAGTCAGCATCAGGTGATCCGAGAGGTTCAGTACGCCTCCCAAAAGCAACTCTGGATCCAAAGACTCTATTGCCTCTTGGTTTGGATATACCAGCATTGTGACTATATTCATCAGACCAGGAGTCATCATTGCTGCAAAGAGGGTACGTCCTCCGAATCTCTTGCCAAATATCATTATAGCAATTGCCAACAGCGGAATGTCGAACATATATCCGAATGTACCGATCTGAATCTCTGGGAATATATTGTGCAGAACGATTCCCAAACCATATACTCCTCCAGGGACTATGTTGTATGGGTTGATAAAAAGAACAAATCCAAATGATACGATGACACATCCAAAAATGATGGTAATCATCTCGCGCCACCATGTGTAGTTGCGGATTAAATCTTTAAAGGCGGTTTTTGTAGACATAACTTATCTTTTTTTGATGGCGTAAAGTTAATAAATTTTTCATAAATCACAATAGTTGAGCCAACGGCACAATCAATACATTTTTATAGTTCGTTTCTTTGCCACCCATTTGGCTATTCCCTCCATAGGATTCTTTTAAAATAGCAGTTGCAGAGGGTTATTTCGCCACAAAATAGTCATTTTCGTCAACTTTCCATAGCTTTTATAACAACTCTATCTCCTTAACCACATATATTTTGTTTAGTGCGAAAAATAGTCGATTTTTGCACCGCAAACTTCACTTTATGGTCTGGTTATGACCAAAATATATTATATAATAATTGGATTTTGCCTTTTTTTATATATCTTTGTAAGTGATAGATTTTGTTTAAACAGCAGGGGTTATAGCGTAATTGCCTTGTAAATGTGGCGGTTATGGATTCCTGCAAAGAAATTTGTGATTATGGCAAGTTGGGGTTTTGTTACATATTATTGTATTGTTACCGTTTTGATTATCGCTTATGTCTTGGGTTCTATTCCAAGTGCAGTATGGATTGGTAAGAGATACTATGGCATTGATATCCGAGAGCATGGCTCGAAGAATGCGGGTACAACTAATATGCTCCGAGTTTTGGGACGCCGTGCTGCGATTCCTGTTTTTGTGTTGGATTTCTTCAAGGGCTTCGCGGCTGTCACCTTGGTGGGAACGTTGATGCGTTATGATTCCGACATCAATTCAGCATGGTTGATTAACTTGAAAATTTTGGCTGTGTTTGCAGCCGTTGCAGGTCACATTTTCCCTATTTTTGCCAACTTCAAGGGTGGTAAGGGTGTTGCGACATTGGTAGGTGCTGTTACAGGTATCTATCCACCGATCGTTTTGATGTGCTTTGGCGTGTGGTTGTTAGTATTTTTGTTTACCCACTATGTCTCATTGGCATCAATGACTGCTGGTTGTTGTTTCCCTATATTTGTGATTATATATTCATCGGGCGCGTGGTCTCGTTATCAGGATATTTCGGTGACGTTCATCATTTTTGCATTCTTCGTTGCAGGACTCTTGCTATGGTCGCATCGTAAGAATATCGAACGCTTGAAGGCTGGAACTGAATCCAAGATCCATATCTGGAAGAGACCTGATCCTAATCAAAAGCATTAGAAGGAGATAAAGGAATTTTAAGGATAGATTATGTTACAGGAGAATTTAATAAGGATTTATGAGGCAAGTTTTCGTGAGAATCACGCCTTGCCTGCTTTGACAGATTATTTTGGAAAGGATTCCATCACCTATTTGGAGATGGCAGAGCGAATCGCTCGCTTGCATCTGCTTTTCGAGAAATATGGAATCCAGAAGGGTGATAAGATCGCGCTTATCGGTCGTAACAATGTCAATTGGTGTGTGACCTATATCGCAACAATCACCTACGGCGCGGTTATCGTTCCCATTTTGCAAGATTTCAACCCTGTCGATGTAGAGAACATCGTCACTCACTCAGAGAGCCGCTTGTTTTTTGCTGGTGATATCTATTGGCAGACTTTTGATTCTGATCGGATGCCTTTGTTGGAGGCTGCTATGATTGTCAACGACTTTAGTGTAGCATATGAGAAGGAGGGCGATACACTCGCTCAGATCGTAGCAAATTGGGATGCCGATTTCAAGGCGAAGTACCCTAATGGATTCTCTATCGAGGATATCAAATATCCAGAAGTGCCAAACGAGCAGATGATCTTGCTTAACTACACTTCTGGTACTACAGGCTCTTCTAAGGGTGTAATGCTTTCGGTTAATAACCTTACTGGTAATATGGTATTCGGCAAGGGCTTTATGAATCCCGAAACAGGTGAGCCTTTCCTTCATAAGCATGGTCGTACACTCTCGTTCTTGCCTTTGGCTCATGCCTATGGTTGTGCTTTCGATTTCCTTGCTCAGTTGGTAGTGGGTGGTCATGTGACTTTGCTTGGTAAGATGCCATCGCCAAAAATTTTGGTTGATGCTATGAAGGCAGTTAAGCCTACGATGGTATGTAGTGTACCTCTGGTATTGGAGAAGGTGTATCGTAAGATGATTATGCCAATGCTGGAGAAGGGTCCTATGAGTATTGCTATGAAGATTCCATTGCTCAATACCGCACTCTATTCAATCATTCGTGCCAAGCTTTTGGAGTCATTCGGTGGCGAGGCTAAGATCTTTATCGTGGGTGGTGCTCCTATCAATCAGGAGACCGAGGCTTTCTTGAATAAGATTAATTTCCCACTCACCGTAGGTTATGGTATGACAGAGTGTGCTCCTCTGATCAGCGTAACTGCTCCATGTGAGTTCAAGAGTGGATCGTGCGGTAGAATGCTTCATGGAGTGATGGATGTCAAGATTGTCTCTAAGGATCCATATAAGATCGCAGGCGAGATCCTTGTTCGTGGTGAGAACGTGATGATGGGATACTACAAGAATGAGGAGGCTACCAAGGCTGTTTTGGATGAGGACGGATGGTTGCATACAGGCGATATGGGTATCATGGATCCAGATGGCACAATCTATATCAAGGGTCGTTGCAAGACTATGATCCTCACAGGTACAGGTCAGAATATCTATCCTGAGGAGATTGAAGATAAACTCAATAATATGCCACTTGTGATGGAGTCACTTATCGTGGAGCGCAAGGGTGTTTTGACTGCACTTATCTATCCAGACTACGATCAGGCTAAGCAGGAGGGTATCGATAAGGAGACTTTGGATAAGATGATGGCAGACAATATCAAGAATCTTAATACTTTGGTTGCTTCTTACGAGCGTGTAGGTCTCTATGAGATTCGCGATACTGAGTTCGAGAAGACTCCTAAGAAGAGTATCAAACGCTTCATGTATCAGGATAAGTAGTGGATTTTCTACATATTGTAAAAACGATGGCTACTCCGCTTTAGGAAGTAGCCATCGTTTTGTTTGGCGCTTTGTCTTACATCTCATATATCGAGATTCGCACACTTTTTACGTTTGTTTTCTTGCGGCTGTTGATGCTCCTTGCACTACTATTTATATTGGCTGTTAATGCCTTTCGATTCATGAAACGTTTGCCAACATATATTCTTTCATTGTTGAGCGTGTTGAAATTATACTCCTTACCATCGAGTGTAACCTTGACACTTCCCGAACATTTGTCGCGTGTTATGATCTCTAAAGTGTAGCCTCCATATTCAAATACTTTCTCATTAGGAAGTTTACGACTCTTTTTGTTCTGTGCCATCAATGCTATTGCGAGCTTATTCATCCCGATCTTATAAGAATACTTTGGCTTTGCGCCTGCTGGTGGCATAAACGAAAAGTCGGTTAGTTGATACGTAATGCCGTTGCGCTGTCCGATAGCCTCTTGTGGTGCAGGGAAGATCGAAGCCTGCACATCGAAACCTGCGTTTGTGATTGCCTTGCAAAATTCGGGCGTATAGAGTTTGTAGTTCATTGTCGAGACTCCGCATTTACCGCCTATCTTGCGAAGGTTGGCGATATTCTCCTCTGCTGTACCGCTATTTATTGCCAACATGATCATGCAATCAGAGAATGCTCTCACCTTTTGCATATGAGCTATTCCGCCCGTAAAACATATCCAACCATCGCCGAACATCTCTTGAGCCATCTCGTATGACTCCCAAAGGCTGCTATGCAACATCGGTACAATGCCTTGCTTTTTACACTCAGTGAGCAACTCCTCCAAAGTTGGGATAGGTGTGCGTAGCGCAGGGTTTACCGACTCCAAAACATAATCGCGGCGTAATTCTTCGAAGGTTATGTCTGCCAGACGTATCGGCTTGTCTAACTTGGAGTAGTCCGAAGCTCGGCGCATGGTGCGGTTTAGTGTTTCATCGTGCAGGATCACCATCTTTTTGTCTTTGGTATAATGTACGTCACACTCTATCCCTTCGTATCCCATGCGAGCCGCTGCGGTCACTGCCGCCACGCTGTTTTCGGGGATATCAAACTCTCCCGAAGGAGCTTTGCTCCAACATCCTCGGTGGGCAAACATATGTGGATATTGATTCTCTTTTGCCAACGCTGGTAGCGTGAGGCAGATTGCACATAGGGCAAGTAAAAATTTTTGAAGTTTCATATTGAGTCATTTAATGATTTACATATATCTAATACGCACCCAACGTACTTTTGTAACATAAGTGTTGGATAAATTCACTACAAATATACTTATAATTTTTCGGACTTCTTCATCTGTAGAGACTCTTTTGGGTGGCACGTTTGATAATCTCCCTAAAAAAATATATATTTGTAGTTGGGAAAATTTTTAAAATCTCACGACCATGTTTAAGAAAGGTATAGATCGCAGGGAGTTTCTTCGTATTATGGCGGCTGCATCGTTGGGCATCATGTCGCATAATTCGATTCGGGCTATGGAGTCATCTGACTTAACTACGTCAAATTTTTCGACAGCTCCACGACCAAAGGTTAAGGAGCGTCTGATCGGTTTTAATCTTTTAAATAAATTCAATCCCGATTATCATACCCCTTTCAGCGAGGAGGATTTTGAGATTATGGCAGAGTGGGGTTTTAATTTTGCGCGTATTCCACTCTCTTATTGGTGCTGGAGTAGCGAGGATGATTGGTATCGGGTAGATGAGAAGTGTATGCGCGATATCGACAAGGTTGTGGAGTTGGGTAAGCAGTATAAAATTCATGTAAATCTCAATTTCCACCGCGCCCCAGGCTATTGCATCAATCCACCCAAACCAAAAGCTAATCTCTTTGAGGATGAAGCTGCGCTTGAGGCGTGCGCTTTCCATTGGAGAATGTTTGCCGAGAGATATAAATCTTATCCGACTAAATACTTGAGCTTTAATCTGATAAACGAAGCTCCTTCGATTCAGGATCAAAAGTATGAAAGAGTTGTGCGTCATCTGATTAAAACCATACGCGAGGTCAACCCCAAACGCATGATTATCGTGGACGGTTTGGATGTGGGTAATCGTCCTTTGATGAGCATTACCGATATCGACAATATCATCCAGAGTGGTAGGGGATATCAACCTATGATAATCTCGCACTATGAGGCTAATTGGGTCTATGGCAATGGTCCTATGTATCTGCCTAAGGAGAAGTTAGGCTGGCCTATGAAGGATGGTGATAATTACTACGATAAGGCGTGGCTGCGAGAAACCCTGCGCCGTAATTGGATTCCGTGGGAGCAGGCTGGAGGTACGGTCCATATCGGAGAATTCGGTTGTCACAATCGCACTCCTCACGATGTGGCTCTCAAGTGGCTCAGAGATCAGTTCGATATCTTCCGCGAGTTTGGTTGGGGCTGGTCTTTGTGGAATCTCTATGGCTCGTTTGGTGTGATGGATAGCTCTCGTAAGGATGTCAAGTATGAGAATTATAAAGGTCATAAGCTCGACAGACGCATGATGGAGCTGATTATGGAATATAAATAAAGGTGATAAATATGGCAAGAAACCCCAATAAACCGGCAATAGGCGAGGGACTACTATACTTTACGGTGTGGGCGATGGCGTTCTTGGTGCCGATTCTTAACTCCAAGATGATGTCCGAGGAGCATATCTACTTGGTCAACCTCTTTACGGCATGGAGTAAGCTATTGCCATATATCTTGATATTTATTATTAACAATACCATATTGGTTCCCCTGCTTCTGTTCAAACGCCGCTATGTTGCCTATTTTGCCATTACAGCGTTGATGTTGGTGGTGCTGTTCTTCTCTTTGGAGTATTATCAAAATTCCATTCAGCGTCACTCCTATGCGGCTGGAGGTGAGCTATATATCATACATGGTAGAGCTTCGTTTACCGATCTTGCATGGCATTGGAATGTCTTGTTGGGTATGTTCCTTTTGGGTGCGAATTGTGCTATCAAGTATATGTTCAAATCCATCAACGATGAGCAACGTATGATCACGCTGGAGCGTCAATCGCTTCAGGCAGAGATGGATTATCTGAAGTATCAGATCAATCCCCATTTCTTTATGAATACGCTAAATAATATCCACGCTCTGGTTGATATCGATCCCGAGGCTGCCAAACATACCGTAATCGAACTCTCGAAGATGATGCGCTATGTCCTTTATGATTCGGAGAGTAGCCTGATTAATGTGATAAATGATATCCGATTTATCGACAATTACATCAATCTGATGCGTATTCGTTATACCGATAAGGTTGATATCAGGATGGAGGTGGAAGAACCGTTGCCAGCTTCTGCTCAGATCCCGCCACTGCTGTTGATCGTGTTTGTCGAGAATGCCTTTAAGCATGGCGTGAGCTACAACGAGGCTTCGTTTGTGCATATCAATATCCGTATTGCCGAGTCGCGCCTTCATTGCCGAGTCAGCAATTCGCGTCATCCGCAGGCTAAGACTGCGAGTGGTGGTGTGGGCTTGGAGAATGTGCAGAAACGATTGCGTCTGCTCTTTAATGAAAACTTTTCGCTCAAGATTAATGAAAAGAGCGAGTCTGAATATAATGTTGAACTCTCAATTCCTATTAAATAATGTTAAGATGTATTGCCATAGATGATGAGCCGCTCGCTCTTCGTCAAGTCGAAAATTATATTCGCCGAGAGGCTGGATTGGAACTCGTTGCGTTGTGTAGTAGTGCCAAGGAGGCAGAGGCTGTGCTCGGACGTGAGAAGATTGATCTGATGTTTGTGGATATCAATATGCCAGACCTGTCGGGTGTGGAGTTTGTGCGTGGGTTGGAGAAGGCTCCTATGATAGTCTTCACTACTGCATACTCGGAGTATGCAGTTGAGAGTTTCCGACTGGATGCTATTGATTATCTGCTCAAACCGTTCCCTTATGAGGATTTCTCTCGTGCAGTTAAGAAGGCTCAATCCATTGCAGAATTACTCTCCATGCGAGCTAAATCAACCGAGGCTGAGGCATCTTTGACCAGAGAAAACAATGAGCTGCCCGCCGATGAGAAAGACAGCATCTCGATCAAGGCTGATTATAAAGTCACGCTGGTTAAATTTGTCGATATAATCTATATGGAGAGTGTCGGAGAGTATATTCGCATACACCTCAATAATGGTAAAAGGATCACCACCTTGTTCCGTATGAAGAATATGGAGCAAGCCGTACCAAGCAAGATCTTTATGCGTGTGCATCGCTCCTATATCGTCAACCTGAATCACGTCAAGGGATATGCCCGAGGCAGAGTCTATCTGTCAAATGATGAGTATGTCCCTTTGAGTGCCAATTACCGCGACCAATTCCGCGAATTTTTGGACAGCAAAGGATTTTAGCGGGGCTTGATCGAAACACTATTCTCCAAGCATGGGAAGTCTTTGGCAAGCCACATATCCATTTGAGGTTTGCTTGTAGCAACGGTGTTTTATACCATTGGTCAACAGGATGTATTGCGCTCCAAGTATGGCGTTGTAACGTGTAGCTTGATAAAATATCTTTTCATCCTCGATGTTGATATCTGACGCCTTGCACTCGGCAAGCAGTAGCGGCTTTGCATCTTTGCCCATCACCACTACATCGGCTCGTTGTGCCATGTCATTGAGATTGATAGGGTACTCTTCGATGATGTTGGGCTGCTGAACCTTGCAATGCGATATTAAAAACTCAACCAGATGGCGGCGTACCCACTCTTCTGGAGTCAGCACGACAAATAACTGACGCACTGAATCAAAGACTAAAGTATGCCCACCTTCCTCTTTTGCCCGTAATTTTATGGGTGGGAAGTTGAGTTTTGGCGTGGAAATCATCGAATCAATAAAATTTTTTATAACTTTGACCCTACAAATATAGTAATTAAAGCGAAATTATGAAACGCCTTGTTTTTATCATAACACTTTTGGTTGCTTCGATCGGTGCCGTTATGGCTCAGGAGTACGACTCTCCAGAGTATGTCTCTTTGGGTAGAGAGAAGGCTCGTTCGAAGATTGTGCCATATCCTACCGCTGAGGAGGCTCAGCGATTGGGTGCTGGAGCAGTGGCTTCTAAATATCTGCGCCCGGTGAAGAATTGGACTCGTACCGAGGAGGCAGATGCCGTAGTTTTCACATCAAAATATGTAATTCCATTCGTGTGGCTCAGCCGCCAAGCTATTCTCTATGTAGATGAGGCTTCGGGAGCCTATGAGGTGCTGATTAATGGAAAGAAGGTGGGCTATTCGGCAAATGCCTTTACTCCCGCCGAGTTCAATATCACCAAAGCATCTAAGGAGGAGGCAAATACCATCTCTATTCGAGTGTTGAAAGACCACTTCAGTCGTAAGATGGAGTGCTATAACGAGCGTACCGATTACCATGTAGGTGAGGTGTATGTGATGTCTCAGCCGATGATTCGTGTGCGCGATGTTGTCCACACTACACATGTGGATATGCATAGTGAAACAGCAAAGGTAGAGCTTGGCTTGGTTGTTAAGACCGAGACCTTGAATCCTAAAAAGGCTCGTATCCACTATGAGCTGGTCGCTCCCGACACAACTGTTGTTACCTATGGTCATCGTGATATAGAGCTTGGCATGCGTCAGGAGGATACCATCAAGTTCATGGCAAATATCCCTTATGCCTTGACTTGGTGTGCCGAAATGCCTGTTCGCTATCGCCTCAATATCAAGACTCAGATCGAGGGACGTTATCAGGAGTATCAATCTCACATGATCGGCTTCCGTACTGTTGCAGTTAACGAGGATGGCGACTTCTTGATTAACGGCATCAAGACCGAACTCTTCTATCGCGACTTCGATCCGCTGACTGTTACCGATAAGGATATCGTTGCTGCGCGCGTGCTGAAGTATAATGCTTTGCGTTTTAAGATGGGAGCAGTGCCTCAGAATGTATATCGTATGTGTGACTCGTTGGGTATGTATGTTATTGCTCAGATCCCAATTAATACCAAAAATAGCGGTATCTCTCGCCGTGTGGGTGGTAATCCGAGCAATGACCCCAAGTGGAAGAATGCATATCTGGATCGTGTCGAGACATCCTATCGTACCACACGCGGTCAGGCGTGCGTCATCGGCTATATTATGGCTGAGGAGTCATCCAACGGTATCAACCTCTATGAGAGCTATTTGAAGCTCAAAAGATGGGAAAATACTCGACCTGTGATCTATCTCGATGCAGTCGAGGAGTGGAATAGTGATTGATAATTTGAATTTTTTTAATAAAAGTTTGCAAAAATATTTGCACAGAACAAAAAAGTGCCTTATCTTTGCACTCGCAATCAGTAAATGATTGGTACGCCTCTTTAGCTCAGTTGGTAGAGCAGAGCACTCTTAATGCTAAGGTCCAGGGTTCGAGTCCCTGAGGGGGTACAAGGAGTACAGCAATACGAAAGTATGAAAGTACGAAGTGAGGGTTGAGGGTGTGACCACCTTGATTCTTGAAAATTATAGATCACACGATGCCTCTTTAGCTCAGTTGGTAGAGCAGAGCACTCTTAATGCTAAGGTCCAGGGTTCGAGTCCCTGAGGGGGTACACGAAAAAGTCCGATGGTTTTCCATCGGACCTTTTTTGTTGTATGCCATAGGGCGAGAACCCAGACAAAGTCCCCCTTTGTCAAAGGGGGATTTAGGGGGAATGTAAAAATCGAGCACACGACTGCCTGCTGTAAGTAGCGCAGTCGAGTCCCTGAGGGGGTACACGAAAAGATCCGATGGTTTTCCATCGGACCTTTTTTGTTGTATGCCATAGGACGAGAACCCTGACAAAGGAGCCTGTCTAACATTTTGCATTGTTAGACAGGCTCTTTTCGTTATAACCCTTCTCCTCTATTCTGCGTATGGTGATTGCCAGAACCACTGATCATCTGATACTCGCAACTCATGCCAACTCAACGCTGGTGATGCATCCTTACCGACCATTTCATACGGCATCAGAGCTATATATCGGTATGTTCTGCCTTCAATTTTGGTCTCGGCATTGAATCTACTCCACTCCATACATTTCAGATAATATAGATTCTTTGCCATATAACGATCTATGTAATTCTCTTTGGTCTGCTTCGAACGGTGATTCCAGTTGGCATAGTCGTTTATTTTTAGGAATTTATCAGTGCGCAGACGCTCTCTTACCTCGGCTATCGAGAGCATGGTGTCGTTCTCATCCATCACAAACGCATCAAACGTGGGATCTACCCACACCCATTTGTTGAGCGTGCAACTGTAAACCGTAGTAATCACGTGGCAATCGCTTACAAAATCGCGTGGCAGGCAGGTCACAAATCGAGCCTTGAATCCCATTGCCAAATATACCTCCGTAAGCATCTGTGCCATCATTCGACAATTTACGCCACGATTTTCCTTGCGGCATAACTCTATCATGTCGATTGTGTTTTTAATCTCAGGATTGTATGATCCTCCGTCATGTGGCACCACCTCATGTACCCAATGCAGTAGGTTTTTGATCTTCGAGATCTCATCGCCAGCACCTGCTATGCTATCCAGATTAAACTCCTTGCGCAGGCGTACCAAATCGGGATCATTGGGCGATGCGTAGCGGAAACGGAATCCGTCAGGCACATAACCCCGCACATATTGTGGGGCATCCTTAAGCTTTTGTTTGTAATCGCCCCACTTACTCAATTTCTCCATGCAGGCTTTAAAACGAGGCTCTTCTCTCAAACTATTCAGATCGCTATCTGTTCGGATATGGTTTAAGTCGACCTCCTCTTTCCCGATAGCAGTTTCGGTAAATATCTCAAAACTTTTTAGGGCTTTGCTCTTGTTTCCAGCCAATGCACTATAACAAGCCAAATTGTAGTAGTAGCCGTTTGCCGAGAGTTCTGTCGATCCCATGTAAGCCATGCGAATCGAGTCAGGTTGTGCCATTATTATCTGCCCCTCTTTTTCGACACATTCGACTAACTTTTTCCAATTTTTCTGTTCATAATACTGATCTCCCAATTTAGAGACCTCATCGAGTTTCTTCTGCCACTCGGGCGTTTGTGCCATGGCTGAAAAAGCAGTTGAGAGAGCCATCAACACGAGTAAAATTTGTTTCATGATTAAATTGTAATGTTAAGTTAAACAAAAGTTTTGACAAAGATAAGCAAAAATTCCCCCCCCCAAATATTTTGGGGTTTTTCTTCATTCAAAGTCAAAAAAAGAGGTTGCCCAATATAGACTTGTCGGACATCCTCTTCTGTATTCTTTATCTAAGCGGTCTTACTTTATATATCTTCATGCCGTCTATCGTGATTACCTTGTCGGGCGACTCTTGATAGATGTTATGAGTCCACCAACTCTCTTCGGCTTTGGTGTAGATCAACCTCTCGCTCTTGACATCATAATTCACCGATTTGACGTGAAGTGTGTTTTTCAAAGGCTCAAATGGCGCAAATTCCTCGCTCCTAAGATCAAACCATACCACGCCCTCGTGTCCCGAAACGAGCAACCTATCTTTATCTACTCGGCTCAGATCGTGTCCCGATCTTACAGGCAATTTCCACGTACGGTTTAGCTCCAGACTTGGCTTCTCGCTTGCCCAATCCTTGAGTTTGTACTCTCTCAGACAATCATGCCCCAAAGCGTAAAGGGACTCCCTCTCATCCATCCATACTGCGCCATGTCCCGAATACAGCGAATCGCGGTACAAAACCATCTCTGGCTTCTTGATGTCATACAATTCGAGTGAGTTACCCTTTTTGTGTGTCGAGTTTGCCACAGCGATACGTCCATCGGGCAATAAATCAGCCGAGTGAGCCATTGGGGTACGGGCATAAAACAGAACTTTGCGACTCTTGATATCCAAAAGCACAGTGCCGCTACCAGATGATGTCAGCAATAATTTCTTGCCATTATCGACAAATTTACATTCATCCAGCGGGTTCAGATAGTTGCCATATTCTGCAGGCAGACCCTCCGTTGGCTCTTCGATGTTCCAACGCCATACCTCATGCAGATTCTTGCCTTCCGACTTGGACATATCCACAATGATCACATCCTTGCCGCCACACAATGCTACGCACTGATCCCTAAAATCAGAGCAACTCACGATCGACATGATCGTGAGAAGCCCCAAAATGATTCTATATATTGTTCTCATCACTCAAAAGTTTAACGCTGAGGAATATCCACCTGCTTTGTGCGACCATCGATCAGATAATCTGTAAAGTGGTCAACCAAACGCCAATAGAAATACTCGTTCATATCGCCGAAGCCGTGACGCTGAGTTGGCAGATAGAGCATATCGAAACGCTTGTTGGCACGAATCAGAGCGTTAGCCACGCGCGTAGTGTTTCCAGGGTGTACGTTGTTGTCCAAATCACCATGTACCAACATCAAGTGACCCTTCAAGCGGCTTGCCAGCTCAGGATTTGTGCTGATGTGATAAACGAAAGTTGTATCGCCCTTGTCGTTAACCTGCTCCTTCACTCCGTGGTGAGTCTCGCTCCACCAGCGGTTGTAGATGCGGTTATCGTGGTTTCCTGCGCATGAAACGGCAGCCTTGAAGAAGTCAGGGTACTGCAAAATAGCAGCCGTTGACATAAATCCACCTCCTGAGTGACCGTGAATACCTACGCGGTTGATGTCGATGAAGTCGTGACGTGCTGCAAGTTGCTCGATAGCAGCCTTCTGGTCAGCCAAACCATAGTCGCGCAGATTGCCGTAGCCGTAGTTGTGGTACCACTTCGAACGATCGGGGTGACCACCTCTGTTACCTACTGTGATTACGATAAATCCAGCCTGCGCCAAGCGGTCTGTACGGACTGTCATGCGTGTGAAAGGATACTCAGTAGCCTCAACCTGAGGACCAGGATATACATAATCCACGATAGGATAAACCTTCGTAGAGTCGAAGTCGAAAGGCTTATACATTACACCATATAGATCTGTTACGCCATCGGCAGCCTTGACGGTAAATGTCTCAGGGAACTTATAACCGTTTGCCAAGAGCTGTGAGAAGTCGCTCTGCTGAAGTGTCATGATCTTGTTACCCAAGCAGTCGTAGAGTGCCGACACAGGGATTGTATCCACTCTTGAGTAGTTGTCAACGAAGTAGCGACAAGCATCATCCACTTGTGGCGTGTGGAAATAATCTCCCTCGTTTAGGAGCTTTGGCTCTCCTGAATCGAGACTTACCGAATAGAGGTGCTGGTAGTATGGGTTCTCGCCTTTCTCCTTACCCATGGCAGTGAAATATACTTTACGGTTCTTCTCATCTACCTTCAAGATGTTGTGAACGTGCCATGGACCTTCGGTCAAGCGGCGTTTCAGCTCGCCCTTATCGTTATATAAATATAGGTGAGCCCATCCGTCACGCTCGCTCCATTGGATCAGCTCCTTGCCATTGCCCAAAGCCGAGAGAGGGCGAACCTCGATGTATGAGTTCATACGCTCCTCGATGATAGGAGCTAAACTGTCCTGACCGATGGTGTATGAGCAGATGTCAATGCGGTGCAAATCGCGGCTTGAGCGAGTCACAAAAAAGCGATTCTCATCTCCCAACCATACGCTTGGCTGATCATACATATGACGCTGCTTATGCTCACGTGGCTTGCGCGCAATGCTGAGTGTCTGATCCTTGAAACGACCTGTCGCAATCTCCTTGCGAGAGTTATCCTGCATATCGAATAGGTAAAGGTGATACTGTGGTGCATCTTTCTCGCCAGGCATATGATACTTGTAGGTCTCAAGTGTAGGACGTGGCGAAGCTATAGCGTTGATTACCCACAAATCCTTTACCTTGCGCTCATCGGTGATGATTGTTGCAAAGTAACGTGAATCAGGCGACCAAAGACCATAAACACCCTTGCGTTTGCCATCGCATAGCGAGTCGGTATTGAGAATGCTGTATGGCTGACCATAGCCGAAGTCGGCTACACCATCCTTGGTGAGCTGGATCTCGGTGATGGTTGAATCCTTCTCATCCTTCTTTAGCTTCTCGTAATCTTCGCGAGACATACGGTAGAGGTTAAGATCCTTGGCATATACCACACTCTTGCCGTCAGGCGATACCGAAGCCCAATGAAGCGATTTGGTCTCTTTCTCCTTGTCCTTTAGGTGTTTAAGATCCTTTGTCTTGTAGTTATACGAGAAGTAGAATATCTCCTTGCCACTGACCTCCTTTGGCTTTTTGCCAGCTAATGAGTCCTCTTTTGAGAGTTTCTTTGGCTTTGCATCCTGAGAAGATGTAACCTCAAAAGTGAAAGTCTCACCGTCCTCATCTATATCCAAATTGCGAATAGGCAACTTCGATGCGATGTAAGGATCCTTTACAATCTCTGTTATCTGAGCAGCCAATTTATCGTGATCGAATAGTGGCTCCTGCTTGCGGGCTGCTGGATCTACTACATACCAGCGGTTTCCCTCACCAGTCTTGTACTCATACCAAAACTTCTCGCCGGACTTGAACCAATGAGGATCAACGCTTGTCGAGAATAACATATTCTGCAGTTTGCCTGCTGTAAAACGCTCTGCCAACTCGTAACGGTTGCGTGTACGTGTCTGCTCACGTTCTTCGTCTGTTGCGGCATATATCGCTTGAGTCAGGATAAGTGCCAGAAAAAGCGGTAGAATTCTTTTCATAATATATTGATTTTTATTGTTTTACTTTATATCTCTGAAGCAGTTGTTGAAGTAGAGCATATGGTATTGTATCGAATTGCTCCAATATCCCCAACTATGGTTGCCAGGGCGGCGGAAAAAGTCGTGAGCGATGCCCATCTTTAGGAGTTTCTCGTGCATATTGCAGTTCACCTGATAGAAGAAATCGTCATATCCGCAATCGAAAACGATATTCAACTCTCCATTCTTTAGGCTGTCAACCACATTGATTACCGTATGCTTCTCCCAATTCTCAGGCTTCTCCTCGATTGTTCCCAGACGCTTCGAGATACCCCAATTCTTTGGGAATGGACGTATATCCAAACCTCCAGATGTGCTACCCACCGAGCCAAAAACATCTTTGTGGCGTATTGCTAGGTACATTGCTCCGTGACCTCCCATCGACTGACCTGTGATGGCACGCATCTTTCTCTCTGCGATTGTTCGGTAGCGCGAATCCATATAATCAATAAGTTCCTTGCTTACGAAGGTCTCGTAGCGATATGTCGTATCTTCTGGCGCATCGAAATACCAGCTGTCGAAGCCTCCATCTGGCGTAACGATGATCATATTGTATTGGTCGGCGAAACGTCCTACGTTGGCATTCTCATCCCACTTTTTGTAGTTGTCGCTAAAGCCGTGTATTACATACACAACAGGCAAACGCTCTTTGCTGGTGTGGTAATCGTCTGGTAACAATACTGTGACCATGATATTTTTGTTCATTGCCTGACTGTGTACTGCTATGATTTCTCTCTGAAATGCCCATGATAGGGTGCAACTCAGCGTGGCTAAAAGCAGTAAAGATATCTTTTTCATACTCTTCGTTATTTATTGTTAGATTGTTTTGCCGCAGCCTTTTTGAAGCAGTTGTCAAAAAATAGCAGGTGATATTGAATAGCGTTACGCCAATAATCCCAATTATGCGCTCCTGGGCGGATATAAAAATCGTGGGCAATACCGTTCGTGCGCAATTTTTCATGCAGATTGCAGTTTACCTTGTAGAAGAAATCATCTGATCCGCAATCAATCAAGATATTCAAAGCCCCATTCTTCAAGCCATCCACCAAGTTGATTACCGTATGTTTCTCCCAATTCTCAGGTTTTGCCTCTATCGTTCCCAATCTTTTTGAGATACCCCAATTCCCTGGGAATGGGCGAATATCTACTCCTCCCGAGATGCTACCCACCGATCCGAATACATCCTGATGACGGATCGAAAGATACATCGCACCATGTCCACCCATCGAGAGACCTGTAATGGCGCGGAAATTTCTATCGGCTCGGGTCTTATAATGCGAATCTATATACTCGATTAACTCCTTGCTCACAAATGTCTCATAACGATATGTCGGGTCTTCAGGCGCATCGAAATACCAACTGTCGTAACCACCATCAGGCAGTACAAGTATTACGTTGTATAGATCCACCCAACGGCTAACCTTACCATTTGCATCCCAATCGCTTGCCTTTCCGCTATGTCCATGCAGTAGATATACTGTCGGCAGATCCTTAAGCTGAGCATAATTTTTCGGCAGAATGACTCTCACGTCAATATCCTTGTTCATAGCCGCGCTATGCACCTTTACATCTTGGATTGATCCATTCTCTGGTGCCGAAGTAGTGATGTCGCTACGATACTCGTTATAGTTGTCTGCGCATGACCATGCCGTTGCGCAGCTAAACGAAAGAAGTATTAGTATAAATAATCTCTTCATATTGTTTGGGTTTATTTCCACATATTAAGCACAAATATACATAAAAAGGGTGTAAAAATTGATAAAATGTCAAATAATTGGCTATTTTTGCAGAAAGATACAAATTGTAAAAAACGAAAGATATGAAACTAAAATCAATTTTGATGGTATTGGTCTTGACTGCTGTCGTGACTTCATGCTGCGAGGGCGGCTCTAAGAAGGAGCTTTTTAATGGTAAAGATCTCACAGGTTGGGTATGTGTGTTGGAGGATGAGACTCCTACAAGTGATGTCTATGGCGTTAAGGATGGCAATATCCATATTGTGGGTAAGCCATTCGGTTATATGCGTACTGCTCAGAAGTATGGCGATTATAAGCTCCATGTTGAGTGGCGTTGGATCGGCGAGGGTACCAATAGTGGACTCTTCCAGCGTGTGCAGGATGGCGATAAGGTTTGGCCAGAGGCTATCGAGTGCCAGCTTTGTGCAGGCAAGGCAGGAGACTATGTGATGTTGGGCGGTGCCAAGATCGCTGAGGTTGAGTGTGTCGGCGATTTCCCTGTGAAGGATCGCGTTAAGGATTGCGAGAAGCCTGTTGGTGAGTGGAATACGGCAGAGATTATCTGTCAGGGTAAGAACATCAAGGTTTACATCAATGGCGAGTTCCAGAACGAGTGTACGGGAGATCACTCAGAGGGTTACATCGCACTCCAGAGCGAGGGTGGACCAATCGAGTTCCGCAATATCTATATTACCGACATTAAGTAAAGGGTCGTTTCATATACGTTCCTTATAACATAGGGACTGCTCAACAAACCTGTTGAGCGGTCCCTTTTTGGTTCAATTGTTGTGTTGGGTAGGTTGATATTTAAATTTAACACTTATGAAAACACTTTACACAACAATTATCTTTTGTCTTGCTTTGGGCTTGACCGCACTCTCTGCTGAGGAGTTACAGCAGCCTCAAAGCGATACCGTTTTGCTCTCGCAGGTCGAGGAAGGCGATTATCTTGTGCGCCGTTATCTTGTGCGCCATAGTGGCGATGAAGCGCGATATACCCTCAAATATAGTATCTCGGCATCGCGCCTTACGAATCTTATCGCTGGGAATGCCGAGGAACTTGCCGAGCTGGATAAGTTTATGAATGGTCTTAAGCAAGACACCTCCATTCATGTTCAACGCATCGAGATTGTCGGCTATGCCTCACCCGATGGCAATGCTCGCAGCAACGAGACTTTGGCTTTGAGTCGAGCGCAAAAGTTCCGTAATATGTTGGATTCGCGATTTAATGCCTCAACTCACTATAAAGTTCAGTTATCCTCGGCTGTTGAGCCGTGGAAGGCGTGCGATGGTGGGGTAGAGAGCTCTGCTATAGCCGACAAACAGAAGGTCTTGGATCTTATTAATTCTTCGGCAGCCGCTCCGACAATCGAGTCACAACTTAAATCTATGCCTGCGGTGTGGAGCGTTTTTCGCACTTCGATTTTGCCTGCGCTGCGTAGGGTAGATATGACTGTGTATTATAATACCGACACTATTTTCGAACTTCGCACCTTAATCGAAAAGCCCGATCCTCAACCAGCTCCACAACCACAGCGAAGATGCTCATGCCCTGTTATTGTGGAGGATGAGATGATCGGCATAATCGTGGATATGAATCCTCGCAAGCACCATCATAAACATGGTAAACACCATACGGGCAAGTGCCGATAAATTAGCATCGTGAAATAGAGGTAGCTTCGACTTGCAAAAACAGAATTGTTTTATTATATTTGCAGTTAAGATGGTAAAATTTTAATAAAACAATTTATATTATGGCAAATTTACGAGTGCTTAAGAAGGAGATCGACTACCGTTTGGAGGAGTTTGTTTTCGATTGCGAGATGGCAATCTATTTCCAGCCTTCAAACGAGGAGGCAGTTGTAGCTCTTATGGAGAAGGCTGTTGAGTTGCGTAACGCTTTGTATTACAAGGCTAACCACCCAACTGAGCCACACAACGCATCATTGGTTCGCAAGTATTACTCAGCTTTCCGCCGCGATATGGTTTCATCATACGGCAGTCTGTTTGAGGAGCTTAGCCAGATCAACAAGTAGGGTAGTCCTCTTTTCTGACTATTTATAGAACTTCCGCACTTCGATAGTGTGGAGGTTCTTTTTTTGTGTAAAATGATACGCGTAATTTGGTATTTTACATGAATGTTTATTAATTTTGTAGAAACATATTAACAAAACACGGAAAGTGTAAGTTTATTCTCGGAGTTAAATCTGGTAAATTTAGAATAGGGAATAAGCCGACATCTTCTCGCGTCATACCTGTATGGGTTTGGCGTGGGCTGTTGCTTATTTATATTCGCGGCTTTACCAGAGCCTAACTCCTAAAATAAGTTTTCAGCACCACGCTTTCTTCATTTTTATAAATCACTATTGGGGTGCGGATAGTAAATTGAGAGAACTACTATTAATTAAATATCAATTTACTATGAAGAAACTATTTACCTATTTTCTCTCGGCAATAATGATTGTTGCCGTGGGTTGTAGTGAGAGTTTTGACGATAGCCTTATTTGGGAAGAGATCAATTCTCTTAAGGATCGAGTCACTACTCTTGAACAATTATGTAAGCAGATGAATACCAACATTTCATCTTTGCAAACGATTGTGACTGCACTACAAAATAACGATTATGTTACTAACATTTCACCTATCACAGAGGATGGCAAAACTATTGGTTACACCATCACTTTCTCAAAGAGTGGCTCTGTGACTATTTATCATGGTAAGGATGGTAAAGATGGTGTAGACGGCAAAGACGGAGCTGATGGCAAAGATGGAATTAATGGTACAGACGGAAAGAACGGTGCCGATGGTTATACTCCTGTTATTGGTGTAGCCAAAGATACTGACGGGCTCTATTATTGGACATTGGATGGCGAGTGGTTGCTCGATAACGGTGGAAATAAAGTTAAGGCTCATGGTGTTGATGGCAAGGATGGCGTAGACGGAAAAGACGGAGTTGATGGTGCTGATGGAACAGATGGTAAGGATGGAGTAAATGGCACAGACGGTAAAGACGGTGTTACACCTAAACTTAAAATAGAGAATGGTTATTGGTATATCTCATATGACAACGGTTCATCTTTGACTCAGCTTGACAAAGCCACAGGTGAGAATGGTCAAGACGGTACAAATGGGAAAGATGGCGTAGATGGTGATTCTATGTTTAAGAGTGTGATTTATGATAATAATTATATCTATATTACTCTTTCTGATGATTCTGTCATTATTATTTCACGGAATATAATGCCACAAAATCAGATTTGGTACACCACTACAGATGGTGAACTTATAGAAGTAAGTTTTGCTTCTAATAATATCGTATCGCATATATATGAGAATGGTAAGGGAGTAATTACATTTAGCAATAACCTAACAGAGATCCCCGCATCAGCATTTAACAGTAAGGCGACATTAGCGAGTGTAACTTTGCCTGAAGGTATAACAACATTAGGCTCAAATGCTTTTAGTGTATGTGAGAATTTGGCTAATATTGTTCTCCCCAAAAGCCTTACGACAATTGGTTTTGCCGCTTTTGGTGGTTGCACAAAATTACAAAATATCACATTGCCTGATAGCGTAACTAAAATTGAGGAAATGGCATTTACTTCTGGCGGTCTCAAAACAATTACGATTCCAGCAGGCGTAATAATGATTCATCCTAGCACATTTAGTTATTGTTATCATTTAGAATCAATTGTTATACCAGAGTCTGTTACTACCATCATGGAAAGTGCATTCTAAAAATGTATTTAGAAGCCCCAAACAACCAAAACTATTCAGAAATAACCAAATATAAACCTTTAATTATCAGTGTATTCTAAAATTTAACACTTTCAGGCTGCTTTTTGATGGTTCCCAAATTTCCACATATTTTTGATACATAT
>JAFXLG010000032.1 GCA_017531305.1 Alistipes sp. | reverse complement strand
GTCAGGGTAGATCGGAGACCGCCACAGGTATCGCCCTTAAGCGTCATCCTCGCAACAAGTATTTCATTGCAACCAAACTCTCAAACTTCTCTAATGCTTCGCGCGAGAACTCAATCTTGATGTATAAGCGTTCGTTGGAGCTTTTGCAGGTGGATTACATAGATTATTATCTGCTGCACTCATTGGGTGGCAGAGATGATTTCCACCGCCGCTATCTCGACAACGGCATGATCGACTATCTGATGGAGGAGCGCAAGGCAGGACGTATCCGCAACTTAGGATTCTCATTCCACGGTAATTTGGAAAGTATTAAATATATCTTGTCTTACCACGAGAAGGTACATTGGGACTTCTGTATGATCCAGATGAACTACTCAGATTGGCGATTTTCAGACATCGGCAAGATCTATGATCTGCTTGCCGAGATGAACATCCCAACAAACGTCATGGAGCCTCTTTTGGGAGGTCGTTTGTCAAACGTACCTAAGCATATCGCAGATCGTTTGAAGGCGCAGGAGCCAGAGAAGAGTGTAGCATCATGGGCGTTCCGCTTCGTGGGCTCGTATCCAAACATCCTCTCTATCCAAAGTGGTATGGTACGTCATGAGCATTTGGTGGACAATATCCGCACATTCTCACCTCTCAAGCCTCTGAATGAGGAGGAGAAGCAGTTCCTTTTTGAGACTGCCGAGATTATGCGCCAGAGCCCAACAATCCCATGTAACGATTGTAAGTATTGTATGCCATGTCCTTACGGATTGGATATTCCTGGTATCTTGTTACACTACAACAAATGCGTAAACGAGGGTAACTACTTGCGTTCTTCAGAAGATGAGAACTATAAAAAGGCTCGCCGCGCATTCCTCGTAGGATATGACCGCGCTGTAGAGAAGGAGCGTCAGGCAAGCCATTGCGTTGGTTGCCGACAGTGTAATCCACTATGTCCTCAGCAGATCGACATTCCTAAGCAGATGCGTATGATTGACGGATATGTAGAGCGCCTGAAGCAAGGCAAGGAGTTCTAAACTTTCAGAAATAGCCATTAAGAAAGAGGTTGTCCAACAAATTTTTGAAGGACAACCTCTTTGCTTTAAAGTTGTATAAGAAGAGGGATTTTTAGGACTGCGAAGCCCTTAAAACCGCAACATACTAAGCGTATGTGAGGATTTTAGGGGCGAGCGTGACGCCAAAATCACCTTATTAGACAGCTTTTTCTTTGTAAATAAATTTACAACTTTTAGTCGTTAGGATATGCTGCGATAAAGACATTGCGGCGGCGCAACTCATCCTGCACCTTGTGCAGCTCGCGCAACGAAACCTTACCTACGACATATTTATACTCATCAGAGATATAGTTCTCGCTCACTGATTCAAACTTAACCAAATCCAAATCGGCGTAATCCTGATAACGATAATATACGCGGAATGAATAATCGGTAGTATATTCAGGCAACTGAGAGTCATTACGCTTCTTATACTCATACTTATAGTCATACAAGCAAGCAGTAATATCACTCAACACAGCCGAACCTGTAGGGTAGCCTCCCGCACCACGACCAAACATAAACTGCTTATCGTAGAACAAACCCTTAATTACCACGCCATTGAACTCATCCTCTACGCTGTAGATATATTTATTATGAGAGATAAGCTGTGGCATAACACTCATAATAAGCTTATTGTCAGCCACCTTCTCGACATGAGCCACCAACTTGAATCGGCGTTCCTTCTCATTGGCAAAGCGGATATCTTCGTCACTCATATTGGAGATTCCATAGGTAAAGATCTTCTCTGGCGAGACATAAAGACCAAAGGCATGGATGGTGATAATAATGAGCTTAAAGAGCGAATCCCAACCATCAATATCGAGCGATGGATTGCTCTCGGCAAAGCCCAAATCCTGAGCCATCTTCAACGCATCGGCATACGACATCTTCTCGTTAAAGATCTTCGACAGGATAAAGTTCGAAGAGCCATTCAAGATACCCTTAACCGAAGTGAGAAGATCGTTATCGTAATACTCCTCAAGATTGCGGATAACAGGAATACTACCACACGCCGAAGCATCATACAACAATGCCACGTTATATCGTGCCTGCAACTCGATAAGCTCCTCGATATGGTGAGCCAGCATCTTTTTATTACCCGACACCACAGGAAGCTCCATCTGCAAAGCGCGCTTAACGATAGTATATGCTGCTTCTGCATCATCGATCAACTCCACGATGAAATTAATCTCAGGATCATTGAAGATATCGTCTGCGTTATCGGTAAACTCAGCCTCGACAGAACGCTGCTTGGTGATATCTCTTACACAGATACGTTTAATCTCCACATTTTTCGAACCAATACGCTTCAGCACATCATACAGACCACAGCCCACAGTACCGAAACCAAAGAGTCCAATGTTTAATTTCTTACCGTTCATAATTTATATTTTTAATCATTATTTTCACCTAAAAAGTTGAGTATAATATCGTTCAACTGCTTATGCTCAACCAAAAATCCATCATGTCCAAAATCGGAATCAATCAAATGATACTCCACATCGGGGATATTATCAATAAGGATCTGATGATCCGATGGTGGAAACAATATGTCGGATGTGATAGCCACAACCAAGCTCTTAGCTCGAATCTGCTTCAGCACATCTTCAACTTTGCCTCGACCCCTACCAAGATTATGAGAATCTACAGCCTCCGATAGTCTGACATAGGAGTATGCATTAAATCTACGGCGAAGTTTCTCGCCCTGATAGCGCTGATAGCTATGCACTCTGCGCTCAAAACTCGCCTCATCGGGATTCGTATCTTCCTGAGTCTTATCATAAGCCATACCGCCACGATAACTCAACAGAGCAATGCTTCTTGCAATAGCCAAGCCATTCAAACCTGCCTCGGCATTGCGCTCTCCGTATGAGGGATCGCTCTCGATTGCCATACGCTGCGACTCATTGAACGCCGAAGCCCAAGGCTTAGTGCGAGGTGTCGTAGCGATAAAAGCCGCACGCTCGGCAAAGTCGGGTTGCATAACGCTCCACTCCAAACATTGGAATCCTCCGATGGAGCTTCCAATAAGCAGCTTAACTTGCTTAATGCCAAGATACTCCGCCAAAAGTTGATGTGCGCGCACCATATCTCTCACCGTAATACGAGGAAAATCGCCATACCAAGCCTCGCCCGTTGCTGGATTCTCGCTCAGCGGACCTGTGGTACCGTAATGCGAACCCAAGAAGTTGGCGCAAACCGTAAAGTATTTCTCGGGATCGAGGAAACAGCCCTGCTCAACAGTATGAGGCCACCAATCTGCCACATCGGAGTTTGCAGTCAAGGCGTGACATACCCAGATCACGTTACTCGAAACAGCGTTACGCTTGCCGTAGGTGTCGTATGCAATGGTAAGTGAAGGTAACTTTACGCCACTCTCCAGCTCAAACTCTTTATCGTATTTATAAAATTGCGTCATTACTTTGCCTTCTGGAATGCCTGCTCAAAATCCTCAATTATATCCTCCACATTCTCCAGACCAAGCGAGATACGCAAAAGGGTAGGAGTAACGCCTGCCGCCTTCAAATCCGACTCACTGAGCTGCTTATGGGTTGTAGAGGCAGGGTGTGTCACCACAGTGATAGAGTCACCGATCATAGTCATATTAGCCGCCAGCTTAAGCGACTCAACAAACTTAACGGTACTCTCCAACGAGCCCTTCAATTCGATGGCAAAGACTGCCGAAGAGCCATAACGATAGTATTTCTGAGCATTCTCGTAGCCTGCATGATCCTCATAACCCACAAAACTTACTCGCTCAACCTGCTCATGGTTGCGACAGAACTCAGCCAAACGCCAAGTGGATTCCACCTGATGTTTTACTCTCAAAGAGAGTGTCTCCAGACCGATCATCATCAGATATGAGTCGAAAGGCGATGGGCAGCAACCAAAATCGCGCAAGCCATCAACTCTACACTTCACGATAAATGCAGCAGAGCCAAAGGTTTCATAGAGGTTAAGACCATGATAGCCCTCCGATGGACCATCAATCTGAGGGAACTTACCATTCGACCAATCGAAGTTACCGCCATCGACTATAATTCCACCCATAGCCGTGCCATGACCATTGATCCACTTGGTAGCCGAATCCACCACGATATTGGCACCCCAATCAAACGGATTACAGAGATAACCAGCTGCTCCGAAAGTATTATCCACTACAAAAGGTACAGCCTTCTCCTTGGCAAGATCACCCAAAGCCTTCAAGTCGGGCACATCGCAAGTGGGATTTCCCATACTCTCGACATAGATCAGACGAGTATTCTCATCGACCAAAGCCTCGAAATCCTCTTTAGCCAAACTTTTGGCAATACGGCACTCGATACCCAGATTACGCAACGAAATACGGAACTGATTATATGTACCACCATACAAAAATGGCGAAGCCACGATATTCTCGCCTCGTTTAGCAAGAGCCGTAACGGTAATCAAGATAGAAGCCATACCCGAGCTAACAGCCAAAGCTCCCACCGCGCCATACAACGATGCAATACGCTCTTCGTAGGATGCAGTAGTAGGATTATGCAAACGGGTATAGATGTTTCCCGGCTCACTCAACTCAAAAAGGTTAGCTGCATATTCGCAGCTCTTAAAGTGATACGCCGAAGTAGGGTAGATTGCCACTCCGCGCGAACCAGTATGATCTACATGATAACCGCCATGAATCTGTCGGGTCTCAAAACGTAATTTCTTATCAGACATATAACTCTATAATTAGCTAATCGCCCTTGTACAGGGCTTATATTTATTTTCCGAAAAAATTAATGATTTATTCGTGTCTTTGACACTCGACAGCGCATAACCACCGAAACCCATAGACGTGCCTAACGGCACATTCGCATCTTGGACATCATCATAGAGATGATGATCGACATTTGAGATATTTTATTAGGCAACCTTGTCATTATGCACACTTAAATACTAAAAGTAGTACAAATATAGCACTATTTTTTGAGTTTTGCTTTCAGCAACAAAAAAATTAACACTTCAAAGAGTCTTTTCTCTATTTTTTCGTAAATTTGTACAACTACAAACAACCAAAATAATCTTAAAGATGAAAAAATATCTACTTTTAGCAACTCTCTTTATCTCCTCTTGTGCGGTGGACAAAGTGGGAGAGCCATATCGAGGCTGGAAGGCTGGCGAGATGGATATCCACCACATTTATACAGGTCGCGGAGAGTCCAATTTCATGATCTTTCCTGACGCCACATCAATGCTTGTTGATGCAGGAGATCACGATCCAGCATATGAGAAATTCCCATACATGACCAAAGCATTGCCCGATAATTCGCGCCGCGCAGGAGAATGGATCGCACGCTACATTTTACGCGTTAATCCTCACGCCGAGAAGGTCGATTACATGATGCTCTCGCATTTCCATAGCGATCACATGGGCGAGATTGACCATGGAGAACTGACTTCAGGACGCAACCCCGACTACAAGCTAACAGGATTGGCTCATGTGGGCGAGTGGATACGTTTCGGCATGGCATACGACAGAGGTTATCCCGACTACAATTATCCGACTAAAATCGGTGGAGCAGAGGTAGATAATTATCGTGCTTTCCTAAAGCATCATGCCACAACATACGGCATGAAACAAGAGAAATTCAAGGTGGGTATGAAAGATCAGATTTCGCTCAAACATAACGCCGAAAAATACTCCAATCTATTCTCTATCCGCAACTTAGCTGCCAACGGAGAGGTATGGACTGGCGAAGGCGACAAGAGTATTCGTTACTATGATCTTAACGAAAAGAACATTCAGGGCGGACAAAATGAAAACACCAAGAGCATGGCTATCCGCATTGATTATGGACCATTCAGCTACTACACGGGAGGCGACCTTACGTGGGGCGTCAGCGATGCCGAGGGCAAGCAAATAAATCTTGAAGCTCAGACAGGTAAGGTATGTGGTGAGGTGGATGTATGCAAATCCAACCATCACGCATACAAAGACGCTATGCACGAGGAGTTTTTGGAGGCTGTAAAAGCCAAACACTACATCAACTGCACATGGGATCTTCAGCATACTCAGCCTGCAATAATGCAACGTATGCTCAGCAAAAGCGACTGCACAATTTTCCATCAATATTTGTGGGCAGAGCAGATGGCAAAACACGAGGGAGAAGAGTGGACTAAGAGAGTAATCGAGCAGGGACATATTGTAGTGAAGGCTTATGACAAGGGTCGCAAATATAAAATTTACATCCTTTCGGCAGAAGATGAGAAGATGATAGTAAAGGCAATTTACGGACCTTTCGATAGTCAATTATAATTCTCTACCAAGCCAACAAAAAAGCAGATCGGCAACCGTCAAAAGTTGCCGATCTGTTTTATATCAACTAATAGTTTATATAACTATCAATAATCTATTATATATCATCATTTTACACATACCGCTACTTACAATCCCACCATCAGCGCAAGCCTATACACAACCCATGCAAGTACCCACGCCAATGCGGTATTATACAACACCGAGAACAACGCCCAACGCCAACCCCCAGCCTCTTGTGATATTGCAACAATAGTAGCAATGCATGGGAAATACAACAGTACAAAAATCATCATAGCCAAAGCCGCTGCAGGCGAGTAACCGCCCGAAGATTTGAGTCGGCTCCATAGAGATGCTGTATTCTCATCGGCATTCTCAACCGAATACAACACGCCAAGCGTAGAGACCACAATCTCCTTAGCCGCAACACCCGACACCAAAGCCACACTCGCTCTCCAATCCATACCCAAAGGCTCCATCACAGGCTCACACACCTTGCCGATGCGCCCCAAATAGGAATACTCGCTTTGAGCTTGATTATTCATCATCTGATCGCCCAGATCAACATCGTGGCGAGGATAATAACTCAAGAACCATATCACCACCGCCGAGACAAGTATCAGACCACCTATCTTCTTGAGATATTGCTCGCTACGCTCCCAAACATGGCGCAAGGTAGCATTCATCGTGGGGATACGATAGGGTGGAAGTTCCATCACAAAAGGAGTCTCATCGGCTCCAAACATAAACCTGCGCAAAAGTCGTGCGGTAAGGATAGCAATAACACAACCGAAAATGTATATCCCAAAGAGTACCGACCCCGCATGATCAGGGAAAAATGCGCCCGCCAGCAATACAAAAACAGGCAATCGGGCACTGCACGACATGAAAGGATTGATCAGAATAGTTATCAGGCGGCTGCTTCGGCTCTCGATAGTACGGGTAGCTATGATAGCTGGAACATTACATCCGAAGCCCATCACAAGCGGGATGAACGATTTACCATGCAGACCCGCCAAGTGCATGAGTTTATCCATAATGAATGCAGCGCGAGCCATATATCCCGAATCCTCCATCAACGAGATGAAGAGATAGAGAATCACGATGTTAGGCAAAAAGACCGCAACCGATCCCACTCCACCAATGATACCATCCACCAAAAGATCCTTCAAAGGTCCATCCGTCATCATATTGCCCACCAAATCGCCAAGCCATGCAAAGCCCTGCTCGATCCACTCTTGAGGATATGCCCCCAGAGTAAAGGTACTCCAGAACATAACGAACATCAAGACCAAAAATAGCGGGAATCCTACATAGCGATTAGTCACAATACGGTCGATGATTGAGGTACTCTGATTGACATCCTGCACACCTTTGGTTAAGGTCTCTGCCAACGCACCCTCAATAAAACCATATTTTTCGTTAGTGATAGCACTTTCGACATCTTCGTCCAAAGCCGACTTGATACGTGCGGCTCCCTTACGAGCTTGCTGTTCCCACTCTACAAAATGTTCGGCTTTGCGCAACATCTCCACTACACTCTTATCACCCTCCAACATCTTGATAGAGCAATATCGCGGAGGGAAGAATTTAGGCAGCTCATACAAATGATTCTTCATCAGTCGAGCCAACGCCGAAACCTCTGATTCAATAGAAGATGAGTATTGAATATGGATATGTCGAACTTTAGGATTTTCACCCCTGAACGTAAGAATTATCTCATCTAGCAACTCATCCAAACCCTTGCGCGTCTTAGCCACAACAGGTACCATCGGCACACCGATCATACGACCCAACTGCTCATAATCGAGTTTATCGCCCGACTCCTCCAGCTCATCATACATATTCAAAGCCACAACCATCTTAGGGTTTAAGTCGATAAGTTCGGTTGTAAGATACAGATTTCGCTCAAGATTCGATGCTACAACTGCATTCACCACCACATCGGGCAACTTCTCGATCAGATGGCGGCGCACATACAACTCTTCGGGGGTATATGCCGAAAGAGCATAAGTACCAGGCAGATCTGTTATATTGATTCTATAACCCTTATATTCAAACGATTCGCTTTTGGCATCCACCGTAACGCCACTATAATTACCCACATGGGCATGACCGCCCGACAAGGCATTAAATAGCGAAGATTTACCGCTATTGGGATTACCTACCAAAGCGACATTAATCTCACGAATCTTCTCGTTATAGGCTTTATTGAGCTGAGCCTCCACAACAGAATCCACAACGCCGTCAGCGCGGTGAGTCTCAGCTACTTCGTATGGGGTAAGAATCTCAATCATAGAGGCTTCGCTACGGCGCAACGAAACCTCATAACCCATAATGCGATATTTGATAGGATCACGCAACGGAGCATTCAGCACAGCCTCTACCTTCTGACCTTGGACAAAACCCATTTCGAGGATTCTACGGCGGAATCCTCCATGTCCAAGTACCTTGATTATCACAGCCGACTCTCCAGTCTTCAGATCCGATAAATACATACAAAGAAAATTATTTGACAAATATAGTGTTTTTTATATTTTTTAACAACTTCCGCAACCATAATCGACAAAATTTCTCATAATTAGACCCCAAAAATTACCCCATCCAACAACTAAAATTATCACATTACGAATGGTAAATAACTTGTTGAAAATTTTTATTCTATATTTCTTTCCTTTTATAATAAAAAGTAGTATTTTTGTCAGTATGAATAAAACTATGGAAATCAAAGATAATTTTTAACATAACAGGACGTGTATAATAAGATCTTTTTTCAGAGTTATCGAGAGCCAAATTTAGATTTAGAACAACAGATCAAAGGCTGGCGTAACGACAAAAGACTTGTTAGACACGTTCAACGTTTTAACCATTAACATTTTTATGAAAGTTGCAGTTATTATGGGTTCCACAAGCGACTGGGGTATCATGTCAGCCGCTTGCGAGACATTGGAAGAGTTGGGTATCGAGTATGAGAAGAAGGTTATCAGCGCACATCGCACACCTCATCTGATGGTGGAGTATGCAGAGTCTGCCAAGTCACGTGGCATTGGTGCAATCATCGCTGGTGCAGGAGGTGCTGCTCACGTTGCAGGTGTCACAGCTGCTCTCACTACAATCCCTGTAATCGGAGTACCTATCAAGACTTCAACCTTGAATGGTTTGGATTCACTCCTTTCAATCGTACAGATGCCTGGTGGAATCCCAGTCTCTACCACAGCTATCAACGGAGCTAAGAATGCTGCCCTCATAGCAGCTTCTATCTTCGCTCTTACAGACAAAGAATTGGAGGCTCGCCTTGTGGAATTCCGCAAGAAGCAGACAGAGACTGTTTTGGCAGCAGAACTATAAACATTAAACAACCCAAATAAGAATGAAGAATTACCGCATATTTGTAGAGAAATATCCTCGTTTCCAAGTCGAGGCGGAGACTCTTCGCAAGGAGCTTAACAACAACCTCGGTTTGAAGTTGGAGTCTTTGCGTCTTCTGAACGTATATGATCTGTTTGGATTCTCTGAGGAGCTTTTGGAGAAGAGCCGTTACGCAGTATTTGGCGAGATAGTGACCGATTGTGTAAGCGATGAGTGTGACCTCGAAGGCAAGAAATACCTCGCAGTAGAGTATCTGCCAGGACAGTTTGACCAGAGAGCAAGTTCGGCTGTAGATTGCGTTCGCTTGATTGAGCCTACAGCAAACGTACATATCAAGAGCTCTAAGCTCATGATCTTTGACGACAATATCTCGGCAGAGGATATGGACGCCATTGAGCACTATTACATCAACGCCGTAGAGTCTCGCCGTAAGGATTTGAGTGTATTGAGCGACATGGAGGATGCAGAGGTTAAGCCTGTGGCTATTCTCCACGGCTTGACAGCTTTGAAGGACGAAGAGTTGGCTGATTACTGCAAGCAGTATGGCTTGGCGATGAATGCCGATGACTTGAAGGAGGTTATCAAATACTACTCTGAGGAGGGACGTGACCCTTCAGAAACCGAACTTAGAATCCTTGATACATATTGGAGTGACCACTGCCGTCACACTACATTTACTACCGAGATTACAGAGATCACTATCGATGAGTCATTCCTCAAAGAGGAGTTGCTCGGCTCGATCGACTCTCTGAAGAAGATCCGCGAGGAGCTTGGTCGCTCGGAGAAGAGCCTTTGTCTGATGGAGCTTGCCACAATCGGTGGTCGCTACCTCAAGAAGACTGGCGTATTGGACAACATGGAGCAGAGCGAGGAGAACAACGCTTGTTCGATCTTCGTTAATGTGGATGTAAATGGCGAGATGGAAAAGTGGCTCTTACAGTTCAAGAACGAGACACACAATCACCCAACAGAGATCGAGCCATTCGGTGGTGCCTCGACTTGTTTGGGAGGTGCTATCCGCGACCCATTGTCAGGTCGTAGCTATGTATATCAGGCAATGCGCGTAACAGGTGCTGGCGATATCTACAAGAGCGTAGCAGAGACCATGAAGGGTAAATTGCCTCAGCGCATAATCTCTACCAAGGCGGCTTCAGGCTATTCAAGCTATGGTAACCAGATCGGTTTGGCTACTACTCATGTACGCGAGATTTACCATCCAGACTACGTTGCCAAGCGTCTGGAGGTAGGTGCTGTGGTAGGTGCTGTAAAAGCCGAGAATGTACGCCGTGAATCTCCAGCTGCAGGTGATGTTATCCTGATGCTCGGAGGACGTACAGGTCGTGACGGTATCGGTGGTGCGACAGGTTCATCGAAGGAGCATAATGTAAAGTCTATCGAGGAGTGTAGCTCAGAGGTACAGAAGGGTAATGCACCTGAGGAGCGTAAGTTGGAGCGTTTGTTCCGCCGCGCCGAGGTGACTAAGCTCATCAAGAAATCGAACGACTTTGGTGCAGGAGGTGTCAGCGTAGCTATCGGTGAGTTGGCCCCAGGTTTGGATATCTATCTGGATCGCGTGCCAACAAAATATAGCGGTCTGAACTCTACGGAGCTTGCTATCAGCGAGTCTCAGGAGCGTATGGCTGTAGTAATCGAGGCTAAGGATAAGGAGAAGTTTATCGAGTATTGCCACTCAGAGAGCATCGAGGTAACACACGTTGCCAACGTAACAGATACAAATCGACTGAAGATGTTCTATAATGGCGAAATGATCGTTAACCTCTCTCGCGAATTTATCGACTCGGCTGGTGCTAAGCACTACACCAAAATCAAGATCGCAGGCGTAGAGGAGAAGAATCCTTTTGAGCGCAAGATTGAGGGCGCAACTCTCCGCGAGAAGATCGAGGCAAACTTGCAGGACGACAATGTAGTATCACAGCGTGGTATGATCGAGATGTTCGACTCTACAATCGGAGCTTCGACAGTCTTGATGCCATTCGGTGGTAAGACTCAGAATACAGAGACTCAGGTTTCAGTACAGAAGCTCCCTGTGGGCAACGGATACACCAACACCGCCAGCATCATGGCATTTGGTTACAACCCATACATCACATCGTGGAGCCCTTATCACGGTGCAGCATACGCTGTAGTGGAGGCTGCCGCTAAGGTTGTTGCAGCAGGTGCAAGATATGACAAGATGCGTTACTCTTATCAGGAGTATTTCGAGCGCATGAACTCTGAGACCTCTTGGGGTAAGCCACTTTCTGCTTTGCTCGGAGCATTGAAGATGCAGGTTGAGTTGGGATTGCCATCTATCGGAGGTAAGGACTCTATGAGTGGTACATTCCAAGATATCAACGTTCCACCAATGCTTATGGCATTTGGTATTACTACCGTTGATGCTCGAACAGTTATCAGCCCTGAGTTTAAGAAGGCGGGTAACAATATCTACCTGATTAAGCACACTCCACTTGAGAACTATATGCCTAACACAGAGCAGATCAAGACTCTCTTCCCATACGTTAGCTCACTCATTGAGCAGGGTAAGGTTGTCGCTGCTTACACAGTAGGCTTCGGTGGCGTGGCTGAGGCTGTAGCAAAGATGTCGTTCGGTAACTGCATCGGAGCAGAGATTAATATGTGCGAGCAGGAGCTCTTTAACTACGCATACGGCTCATTCGTTGTTGAGACTCCAGAGACTTTGGACTTCCCAACAGCCGAGCTTATCGGTAAGACTACCGACAATGGAGAGGTATCGTTCAACGGCGAGAAGTTCGCAATCGATTCACTCCAGAAGATCAACTCTCAGAAGTTCTGCAAGATCTATCCAGATCGTGGCATCGAGGGCGGCAGCACCATCGCAAGCAACCCTGAGAAGAAGCAGATTAAGTGGCAGGGCGAGCCAGTGGATGAGGTTGTAGTATATCTGCCTGTATTTGCGGGTACAAACTGCGACTACGACACAGGCAAGGCATTTGAGCGTGCAGGAGCCAAGATCACCACAAGCGTATTCTGCGACCTTACGGCAGACGATATCTTCGCCTCAATCAACAAGATGAAGCAGATGATTGATGCTTGCCATATCTTCGTTCTCAGCGGTGGTTTCTCGGCAGGAGATGAGCCAGACGGTAGCGGTAAGTTTATTGCCAATGTCCTAAACAACAAGGTTATCACCGATGCAATCCACGCTTTGTTGGATCGCGGTGGTTTGATCCTCGGTATCTGTAACGGATTCCAGGCTTTGGTTAAATCTGAACTCTTGCCATACGGACGTTTGGGTCAAGTAGTGAAGGAGTCTCCAACTCTCTTCCGTAACGATATCAACCGTCACATCTCTCAGATCGTAACTACACGTGTAGCTACTCTGAACTCTCCATGGCTTGCAGGCTTCGAGTTGGGTGAGCATCACTCTATCGCAGTAAGCCACGGCGAGGGTAAGTTTGTAGTGAGCGATGAGATGGCTAAGGAGCTCTTCGAGAATGGACAGATAGCATTCCAGTATGTAGATCCTCAGGGCGAGGCTACGCTTTGTGCGCCATACAACCCTAACGGATCAAGCTACGGCATCGAGGGTATCATCAGCCGAAGTGGTCAGATCTTGGGTAAGATGGGTCATACAGAGCGATACGAGGAGAACCTCTTTAAGAATATCGCAGGCAATAAGAGCCAGCAGATATTCCAGAATGCCGTTAACTACTTTAAGTGTAAATAACGACATGACTCCAAAGGCTTAGTTCACAATTGGCTACGGCAAAAATTGTCGTAGCCATCATGAACAAATGTCACAAGGTACCAAATGCGAGTGTAGGAGGTTAAGGGGCAGATAATACCTGACGTCTGAAGCGTAAGCTAACAATAGGATTTTGCTCGCCTTCGTAAGACACGTAGAATTTGGTAGATTATGGGTTGAAATAAATTTGATAAATATAAATAGATACTATGGCTAAAAGTTATGAAAATGCCGGTGTAAACCTTGAAGCCGGCTATGAAGTAGTTCGTAGAATTAAGTCGCACGTTAAGTCAACAAACCGCCCTGGCGTGATGGGTAACATCGGCTCATTTGGAGGTATGTTCGATTTGGCTTCGCTTAATTACAAGGAGCCTATCTTGGTAAGCGGTACAGACGGTGTTGGTACTAAGCTCAAGTTGGCTTTCGAAATGGACAAGCACGACACTATCGGTATTGATGCTGTTGCGATGTGTGTGAACGATGTTTTGGCACAGGGCGCAGAGCCACTCTTCTTCTTGGATTATGTGGCAGTAGGTCACAACGAACCAGCTAAGATTGAGGCTATCGTTGCCAGCGTTGCTGAGGGTTGCCGTCAGGCTGGTTGCGCACTTATCGGAGGTGAGACTGCCGAGATGCCAGGAATGTATGGCGGTGGCGAGTACGATATCGCAGGCTTCACATGTGGCGTTGTAGAGCGCGAGAAGCTCATTGACGGCACAAAGGTTAAGGCTGGCGATGTTTTGGTAGGTGTTGCATCTTCGGGTGTTCACTCTATCGGATTCAGCTTGGTACGCAAGGTTGTAAGCGACAATGGCTTTGACTTGCATCAGCCACATGAGGATCTATGCCCAGAGACTCCACTTGGCGAGGTATTGCTTACTCCTACACGCATCTACGTTAAGCAGGTGTTGGAGGTAGTAAACTCATGTGACGTACACGGTATTTGCCACGTAACAGGTGGTGGATTCGATGAGAACATTCCTCGTATCTTGCCTAAAGGATTGGGCGTAGAGGTAACAGAGGGCTCATGGGAGATCCTGCCTGTATTCAAATTCTTGGAGAAGCATGGCAAAATTGCACACCGCGAGATGTTCAACATCTTCAACATGGGTGTAGGTATGGTAATCGCACTCGATCCATCTGAGGCTCAGAAGGCAATCGATATCCTCACAGCTGCTGGCGAGAAGGCATCGGTAATCGGTACTATCGTAGAGGGCGAGGGCGTAGTGATTAAGTAATTAACGAAATAAATAATAAGTAAGAAATATATATGAGAGCTTTAGTAAGCGTTAGCGACAAGACTGGAGTTGTAGAATTTGCTCAGCAGCTTCGTAGCTTGGGCTGGGAGATTATCGCCACAGGCGGTACTATGAAACTTCTGCGCGAGAATGGCGTAGAGGTAATCAACATCAGCGATGTTACAGGATTCCCTGAGATTTGCGATGGACGAGTTAAGACTCTTCATCCAAAGGTGCATGGCGGATTGTTGGCTCGCCGCGATGATGAGAGCCACCTTCAGGCTTTGAAGGAGAACTCAATCGAGTTCATCGACATGGTTTGTGTAAACCTCTATCCTTTCCGTCAGACAATCTCTAAGCCAGATGTAACGATGGAGGATGCTATCGAGAATATCGACATCGGCGGTCCATCAATGTTGCGTTCGGCTGCTAAAAACTATAAGGATGTAACTGTAGTGTGCGATCCTGCTGACTACGCTCAGATCATCGAGCAGATCAAGGCTGGTGGCAACACTACTATTGAGACTCGTCTTCAGCTCTCGGCTAAGGCTTACACTCACACCGCTGAGTACGATTCAATGATCGCCACATATATGCGTAAGGCTGCAGGCTTGAACGAGAAGCTCTTCTTGGAGTTTGACCTCAAGCAGGGCTTGCGTTATGGCGAGAATCCTCATCAGCAGGCTAAGTTCTATGCTGCCGAGAATGCTGGTTCGTTCTCATTGGCTAATGCTAAGCAGCTCAATGGTAAGGAGCTTTCTTACAACAACATTCAGGATGCAAATGCTGCATTGAGCATTGTTCGTGAGTTTGACGAGCCATTCTGCGTAGGTCTTAAGCACATGAACCCTTGCGGAGCAGCTATTGGCAAGGATGTTGTTGATGCGTGGACTAAGGCTTATGAGGCTGATAAGGTTAGTATCTTCGGTGGTATCGTGGCTGTTAACCGCGAGGTTACTCGTGAGGCTGCAGAGTTGATGAAGCCTATCTTCTTGGAGATCATCATGGCTCCATCGTTCTCTGAGGGTGCGTTGGAGGTACTCTGCACAAAGAAGAATTTGCGTCTCTTGCAGGTTGATATGACTAAGGATGATTCGGTCGTTAATCAGTATGTAAGTGTCAACGGCGGTCTTTTGGTACAGGATCTCGACAAATCTACTACAGAGGTTAAGGCTGAGATGTGTGTAACTGAGGTTAAGCCAACCGAGGAGCAGCTCACAGACTTGAACTTCGGCTGGAGAATCGTGAAGCACGTTAAGTCTAACGCTATCGTTGCCGTAAAGGATGGTCATACAGTAGGTGTTGGCGCAGGTCAGATGAATCGTGTCGGTTCGGCTGAGATCGCACTCAAGCAGGCTCATGCCGCAGGCTTCAAGGAGGGCTTGGTTTTGGCTTCAGATGGCTTCTTCCCATTCGATGATTCAGTAACAATGGCAGCCGAGTATGGCGTTACAGCTATCGTTCAGCCTGGTGGTAGTGTTCGCGATGAGGACTCAATCGCTAAGGCAAACGAGAAGGGTATCACTATGTTGTTCACAGGCATGCGCCACTTCAAACATTAAGCCATGAAGGTACTTGTTGTTGGTTCGGGTGGTCGTTGCCACGCTATTGTCGAGGCTCTGAGCCGCTCATCACAGGTTGAAAAAATATTCTGCGCACCGGGCAATGCAGGTATCGCCGCACTTGCCCAGTGTGTGGCAATAAAGGAGACTCAGGTCGAGGCTTTGCGCGATTTCGCAATAGAGAATGGGGTAGAGCTTACCGTTGTAGGACCTGAAGTAGCACTTGAGG
Source organism: Alistipes sp. (assembly GCA_017531305.1). GTDB lineage: Bacteria > Bacteroidota > Bacteroidia > Bacteroidales > Rikenellaceae > Alistipes. The sequence continues at coordinate 51,010 of JAFXLG010000032.1, read as the reverse complement.
CTGGTATTGCCGACTGCTTCAAAGAGAGCAACTTACGTATCTTTGGACCTTCGAAGAAAGCTGCGCAGATCGAGTGTAGCAAGCAATTTGCCAAAGACTTGATGCTCAAGTACGATGTGCCTACTGCTGCATACAAAACATTCACCGAGTTTGATGAAGCTTTGGCATACGTCAAGGCAGGCGAATTGCCAACCGTACTAAAATATGATGGTTTGGCTGCAGGCAAGGGCGTTGTTATCGCTGAGAGCATGGAACAAGCTGAGGAAGCGTTGAGAGATATGCTTTTGGATGAGAAGTTCGGTAAGGGCAAGGTTGTAATCGAGGAGTATCTGGAGGGACCAGAATTCTCGCTCCTTTGCTTCGTAAATGGTCACGATGTATATCCTATGCCCGTAGCGCAGGATCATAAGCGTGCATACAACGGCGATAAAGGTCCTAACACAGGTGGCATGGGTGCATATACCTCGTTGCCATTCATCACAGATGAGGATATCGAATATGCCATGAATAACATCATGCGCCGTACGGCAGATGCGATGGTAGCTGAAGGGGCTCCGTTCTGCGGCGTATTGTACGGAGGTTTGATGAAGACCAAGAATGGCATTAAGGTTATCGAGTTCAATGCTCGCTTTGGCGATCCTGAGACAGAGGTTATTTTGCCACGCTTGAAAAGCGATATGTGTCAAGTATTCTGCGATGTTGTAGATGGCAAGACTCCTGTAATCAAGTGGGATGATCAGGCAACATTGGGCGTGGTATTGGCTTCGAAGGGCTACCCTGGCTCATACGAGAAGGGATACACTATCGAGGGCATAGAAGAGGTTGACGGTTCGGTATATCACATGGGCACAGCTCTTAAGGATGGCAAATATGTCACATCGGGAGGTCGCGTAATGATCGTAGTCTGCAAGGCTGCAACGCTCAAGGAGGCTCAGGCTAAGGCTAATGCCGAAATCGAGAAGATCAAGTGCGACAACCTATTCTATCGTACAGATATTGGAGACAAGGCGTTTAAGTATTAAAGAAGAATCGCATGATTATAAGTGGTAAAGAATTAGCTCTCTCTCTGAAGCAGGAGATGGCTTTAGAGGTGGCGACATTTCCAGAGAAATATGGTCGCGTGCCTCATTTGGTGGTGATTCTTGTGGGCGAAGATCCTGGAAGTGTATCATATGTCACAGGCAAAGCTAAAGCCTCAGCCGAAGTGGGAGTGAAAAATACCACTATCCGCAAATCTGACGACATAAGCGAGGAGGAACTGCTGGCTATCATTGATGAGTTGAACGAGGATGATGAGGTGGATGGCATCTTGGTACAGTTGCCTTTGCCTAAGCATATCGATTCGGATAAGGTCATAGCAGCAATCAAGGCGGAGAAAGATGTAGATGGATTCCACCCGACAAACGTAGCAAACCTATGGCTCAAGAAGCCATGCGTGCTTCCATGTACACCTAAGGGTATTATCAAGCTTTTGAAGCGTGCCAACGTGGAGATTGCAGGCAAGGAGGTAGTGGTTGTTGGTCGTAGCAATATCGTGGGACTTCCCGTATCGAAACTCCTGCTCAATGAGAACGCGACTGTAACCGTTGCTCACTCGCGCACCAAGGACCTTAGCGAGGTAACACGCCGTGCCGACATTCTGGTCGTAGCCATAGGTCGCCCTAAGTTTGTGACTGCCGATATGGTAAAGGAGGGTGCTGTAGTGATTGACGTTGGTGTGAATCGTGATCCAGAGACTAAAAAACTCTGTGGCGATGTAGATTTTGCAGCCATCGAGCCTAAGGCATCAGCCATCACTCCCGTCCCAGGTGGTGTAGGTCCGATGACTATCACCTGCCTGATGGAGAATACCATTGAGTGTTTCTTGCGCAAGATGGCAAAGTAACTCATATCGAACGGATAAAACGAAGGCGGCTAACCCAGATTGGATTAGTCGCCTTTACTATAGGAGATAAATCTATCTTGGCAATGCCTCCACCTCAAGAGTAGCGTATGCCTTCTCAGCCTTAGCCAATGCCTCTTCGACACTCTCGCCACGAGCCAAGATTACGCCCATACGGCGATGCCCCTTAACCTCTGGCTTACCGAAGATGCGGATCTGAACATTAGGCTCAGCAAGAACCTTATCCAGATTTCCGAACACTACTTTATCTGTATCACCCTCGACAACAACTGCCTTAGAGGCTGATGGACCGTAGAAATTGATCGAAGGTATAGGCAAACCAAGTACCGCGCGAGCGTGCAATGCGAACTCAGACAGATCCTGCGAAATCATGGTAACCATACCTGTATCATGTGGACGAGGCGAAACCTCGCTGAAAAGCACCTGATCACCGCAGATAAAGAGCTCAACGCCAAAGATACCATAGCCACCCAAAGCATCGGTCACCTTCTTAGCAATATCTTGTGCATCAGCCAACGCCTTCTGACTCATAGGCTGTGGCTGCCATGACTCACGATAGTCGCCATCTACCTGATGATGACCAATTGGATTGAGGAACAAAGTACCTCCGCTATGACGAACTGTCAACAATGTGATCTCATAATCGAACTTCACGAAACCCTCCACGATAACCTCGCCACCGCCAGCGCGACCACCTTCCTGAGCGATCTTCCAAGAGTTATCGGCATCTGCCATGCTACGCACAACACTCTGACCGTGACCCGAAGAACTCATAATAGGTTTCACAACGCATGGAGTACCGATAGCCTCAAGTGCAGCATCAAACTCCTCGCGTGTAGCGGCAAAACGGTATGGAGATGTCTTAATACCCAACTTCTCGGCAGCCAACTGGCGAATACCCTTGCGATTCATAGTGAGCAGGGTAGCCTCAGCGGTAGGGATAACATTGTAACCCTCCTTCTCCAAAGCCACGAGCGTAGGTGTAGCGATAGCCTCTACTTCTGGGATGATATAATCTGGCTTCTCCTTCTCGATAATCTCTCTGAGTCGCTCGCCATCCAACATCGAAAGCACATACGAACGATGTGCAACCTGCATAGCAGGAGCGTTAGCATACTTATCCAGAGCAATCACCTCAACTCCAAAACGCTGCAACTCAAGAGCAACCTCCTTACCCAACTCGCCCGAACCGCACAAGATAGCCTTCTTACCGATAGGGGTCATGGGTGTTCCTATCTTTACCATATTCTCTTATTTTACTTTAGCTTCGCAATATACACATCGTTGTTCGCCATTGTCGGTCTTGTAGAAGAGTCGATCGACATCCTCTACATTAGAGATACATTGACGATTTGAGCATCTCTGGCTCTGATTGATCTGACTGTGATCCAAACGTGGGGTAGGAGTCGTAGGACGCTCCTTAGACCACTCCAACAGATTGTAGATAAGTGCCATACGCACGAACTTACCATTCTCAACCTGACGGAAGTATGCTGCACGAGGATCGTTATCCACATCGCGAGTGATCTCATTGACACGTGGCAGCGGATGGAGTACAATCATATCCTTCTTAGCATTCTTCAAACGCTCGGCATTGAGGATAAAGCTATCCTTGAGCATCTCATACTCCTCCTCGTCCAAGAAACGCTCCTTCTGCACACGAGTCATATAGAGGATATCCAACTCTGGCATAACCTCCTCCATAGTCGAAACCTCGCGTGTAGGTACATTATTCTTATCACACACCTCGCGGCGGATATAAGAAGGCAAGCGCAACTCCTCGGGAGCGATCAGCACCACGTTGATACCCTCATAGCGCGACAAAGCCTTAATCAAAGAGTGAACCGTACGACCGAACTTCAAGTCACCGCAGAAACCGATTGTAAGATTATCCAAACGACCCTTCTCGCGGCGAATAGTAAGCAAATCGGTCAGAGTCTGGGTAGGGTGAGCATGGCTTCCGTCACCAGCATTGATAATAGGCACATCGGAATAGTGCGAAGCCACGAGTGGCGCACCCTCCTTACTGTGACGCATAGCGATGATGTCGGCAAAGCAACCCAATACACGAACCGTATCGGCTACGGTCTCGCCTTTGGTTACTGAAGATGAAGCCGCATCCGAAAAACCAAGCACATTGCCACCAAGCTCCATCATTGCCGATGTAAAGCTCAGGCGGGTACGTGTACTCGGCTCATAGAACAAGGTAGCGAGCTTCTTACCCTTACAAGCCTCACTATACTTTGCTCTATTCTCAATGATATCGAGTGCCGTATTGATAATCTGATCAACCTCGGCAACAGAGATATCGGTTGTATCGATCAAGTGTCTCATTGCGAGAAAATTTTCTTATTTATTAATCCAACTCTCATCTGATGGGTTATTGCGGAAAGCGATGATGCGAGCGCAATCCTCCTGCTTGATGTAACCCTCCTCGGCTGCAACTCCAACGAGTGCATCCAAATCACACAACGAATGGTTGATTACATTTGCCTCAGCCATACGATCCAAGCCCTTCTTCATGCCGTAAGTAAAGATGCTTACTACACCCAACACATCGGCACCAGCCTCACGAAGTACGTTCACAACCTCGATACAGCTACCGCCTGTAGAGATCAAATCCTCGACAACGACAACCTTCTGACCCTTCTCCAACTTACCCTCGATCTGGTTTGTACGACCATGATCCTTAGCACCACTACGCACATAACCCATAGGAAGATCCATGATGGTAGCCACGATAGCAGCGTGAGCAATACCTGCGGTACTTGTACCCATCAACACCTCGCACTCAGGGAAATGAACCTTAACCAACTCCGAGAGACCCTTCTCTACGTTATCACGTACACGTGGAGCAGTCAACGTAAGGCGGTTATCGCAATAGATAGGGCTCTTGATACCACTTGCCCATGTAAATGGTTGCTCAGGACGCAAAAATACTGCGCCGATAGAGAGCAAATCCTTAGCAATTGTCTTTTTCATGATATTTATGTTTTATCTTTTTCGAAATTATTATCCAACGAACTCAGCCACACAACGCTTATAAGCTGCGACAGGATCCTCAGCCTGAGTGATAGGGCGACCCACAACGATATAATCGGTACCGATCTCCTTTGCACGTGCAGGAGTGGTGACTCTCACCTGATCGCCAACCTCGCCATCGGCAAAGCGTACACCCGGAGTAACGGTCACGAACTCTGCGCCGCAAGCCTCCTTAACCATACCAGCCTCCAGAGGGGAACATACAACACCATCCAAGCCTGCCTGCTTAGCATTCTGAGCATACTTAACAATGGTATCGTTGATCGAAGCGTTGATCAATAATTCCTTCTGCATACGCTCCTCGCTGGTAGAGGTGAGCTGAGTCACGGCGATCAAAAGTGGGCGAGTGCCATCTGGACGAGTCAAACCCTCCAAAGCTGCCTTCATCATATCGATAGTACCTGCAGCGTGGAGGTTACACATATCGACATCCATCTTAGACAATACCGACATTGCCTTCTTCACTGTATTAGGAATATCGTGCAACTTAAGATCGAGGAAAATCTTGTGACCACGATCCTTGATCTCCTTAACAATCGCAGGACCAGCCGCATAATAGAGTTCCATACCGATCTTTACGAATGGTTTGCAATCGGTAAACTTGTCCAAAAACGCCAATGTAGCCTCAGCTGAGCTGAAGTCACAAGCAATGATTACATCTCTTTGATTCATCGGAATATTATTTAGATTATATAATTTCACATTTCAATGTGCTAATTTAACAAATCATATTGAAAATTCAAAATTCAGTATTCAAAATCTGACGGTATAATACGGTTTAGGGCAATAAAACAACGTCACTAAGTTTCCAGAATTTATCTCAACATATTAGATACAAGCACAAAAAAGAGCAACATTTTACAATGCTGCTCTTCATATATGTTATTTATTGTTCTAAAGTCTATTTCAAAACTTTCTCGGGATAACCCGCCTTAACAGGAATACGATCCTCATCCATGGCAGCACTCAACGCCAACCATGCAACGATCACGGCATTAATTCTTAGATCTGGCAACGACAGACGCTCATAGGTATCCATCACGGTGTGGTATGTACGACCATACTCCAACCAATCCTGAATAAACTGATATGCAGGCAAGCCCATTCTGTTGAAAGTTGCGTGATCGGTACTACCCGTACGACGAGGTGAAAGGGTAGTGAAACCCAACGACTCCAAAGGCTTCTTCCAAGTCTCAAAGAATGGCACAGCCTCATCATTCTCCTCAAGGTAGATACCACGGAAACGACCTGAGCCATTATCCATATTCAGGTATAAAGCAAACTTCTCATAACCCGACAACACCTTTTTCTTTTCACTATCGAGCAGATAGCTCTTAGCATAGCCACGTGAGCCATAGAGTCCCTGCTCCTCGCCGCCCCACAAAGCAAGACGGATCGTACGCTTTGGCTTAATACCCAACTCTTTGATGATACGCATAGCCTCCATCATCACAACACAACCCGAAGCGTTGTCGGCAGCACCCGTACCACCATGCCATGAATCGAAGTGGGCACCAAGCAACACGATCTCATCCTTGAGCTTAGGATCTGTGCCCGGGATCTCCGCCAAGACGTTATTGATGCGCTGATTGTCGGTAAAGACATTCTTGATATTAAGCTCCATCTCGACCTTCTCGCCCCTTGCCATCATACGCACCATGCGGCTATGATCCTCGATAGGAAGAATAATCTCTGGAGTGGGCTCTGGATCGCCTACCTTATAAGAGACACCGCGCGAAGCAGGGACATTGAAAGTACCGCTACCACTCACTACGGCAAGCACCTTCTCCTCCTTGAGAAGATTCATCAATGCCTGCTGGACCTCGCGATTACTACTCGAGCCGCTGTAATATCCAGAATAATCAACTCTTGACTCAGTCGATGCACGTGGATCTTTCTCCATCTCAGCCAACTGCTCATCCGTCAGGCGCGAAGCCAAAGGGGTAAACTTCATCTCATATGTCTCCCAGATTGGCATAACAGCAATCTTACCAGCCAAATTTCCTCTAAGTTTCTCGACATCCTCCATAGTATTGGCATCGAAAAAGATACACTCGCCCTTAACCAAGCCATCGGTACTTCCCGACCAAGCCTTAGGATTGGCAGCAAAACTGCAATAGTAGGGCGCAGTCATAGCCACATAATTCATCTGATTATCCCAACCTCCCTTAGCAAAATCATAAGCAAACTCCACGCGAGGATTAGACAAGCCCATCTCCTTGAGACGCTCGATAACCATCTTCTCGGCACGCAACTTAAGTTGCGATGCAGCCAAACGAGGACCCATATGATCGGTCATAAACTGCGCCAAATCTCCGATTTTTGAATTAGAGAAGCCCTCTTGCTTAACTTGATAAGCATACTTTTCTGACAATGCTGTTTGAGCATTAGCTGTCAGACTTGCCATCATCATTATGGCTGAAGCAAATAAAAAAATCTTCTTCATCTTTTTAAGTTTTACGTTCTCACAATATTCTATCTCATAACATTGATACAAAGGTAGAAAATTAATAGTAGTTTTCTGCATATTTTACTGTATAACGTATCGCTGACAACAAAATTACACAAATAAAGACAAATCAGGCAAAATAAAGTGTTAACAAATGTTAATAGGATGATTTCGGGAGTGGATAAATAAAAGGAAGGCGGCAACCCCAAAGAGTTACCGCCCAAAACTTCCTTAAAAAATCCCTTAGCAATTCATTGCACCACAGCAATGGATAACCTGACCGCTTACATACGAAGAAAGGTCGCTTGCCAAGAATAGAGCCACATCAGCCACATCCTCTGGCGTACCGCCACGGCGCAATGGGATCTGTGAAGCCCACGCATCACGCACCTCCTGAGGAAGCTGATTGGTCATCTCGGTGATGATAAAGCCCGGAGCAATACAGTTGGCACGAATTCCGCGAGGACCCATCTCCTTAGCAATAGACTTAGCCAAACCAATCATACCAGCCTTAGATGCTGAATAGTTGCACTGACCAGCATTGCCCGACACACCAACTACTGACGACATATTGATGATTGAACCACCACGCTGACGAGCCATAATAGGCGTAACGGCATGGATGAAGTTGAATGCTGACTTCAGGTTTACGTTGATCACCGCATCCCACTGAGCCTCCGACATGCGCATCATCAAACCATCCTTGGTGATACCAGCATTGTTTACCAAAATGTCGAGACGACCAAAATCCTCTACGATCTGCTTCACAACATCATGCGACTCATCGAAAGAGGCTGCATTTGACGCATAAGCCTTACACTTTACGCCCAAAGCCTCGATCTCAGCCACAGTCTGCTCTGCAGCCTCATTAATCTGCAAATCTGTAAATGCTACATCTGCTCCATGCTGAGCAAAACGCACGGCAACAGCCTTACCGATACCTCTGGCAGCACCTGTAACCAGAGCTACCTTACCTTCTAAAAGTTTCATTTCCCTTATAATTTATTTATTCCTTGTTTTCCCATTTTCTCAACGCTACGCAACTATTATGACCGCCAAAGCCGAGAGAGTTGGAGATGGCAATCGTAACGTCAGCCTTACGCGCTACGTTTGGTGTATAATCCAAATCACAATCGGGATCTGGATCGTTAAGACCAATAGTAGGGGTGACAACACCATTCTTCAAGGTCAAAGCGGCGATAATCAACTCCACAGCTCCCGTTGCGCCCAACATATGACCTGTCATAGACTTCGATGAACTGATCATAGCCTTACGTGCCGCCTCTTCACCCAAAGCGAGCTTAATAGCCACAGTCTCCGACTTGTCGTTCAGAGGTGTACTTGTACCATGAGCGTTGATATAGAGTAGATCCTTCTCTGAATCAAACTTTGCCTCATCCAAAGATTGTTTGATAGCGCGTGATGCAGGCACGCCATCGGGACTTGGTGCAGTCACATGGTGTGCATCACAACTGTTACCATAGCCTACAACCTCAGCATAGATCTTAGCACCTCGCTTCTGAGCATTCTCCAACGACTCAAAAATCAAGACACCAGCACCCTCACCCATAACAAAACCCTGACGGTTGACATTAAATGGGATAGACGCTGCCTTAGGATCCTCCACGCGAGTCAGAGCCTTGCTATTAGCAAATCCACCGATAGACAAAGGATGGATAGATGCCTCGGCACCGCCTGTGATAATAGCATCGGCATAGCCATGTTTGATAGCTCTATACGCCTCACCCGCAGCATGAGTACCAGTAGCACAAGCTGTAACTACAGGCAAACATACGCCCTGAGCATTATATTTGATTGCCACATTTCCTGCCGCTATATTACCGATCATCATAGGCACAAACAACGGAGAGACACGGCGAACACCCTCGTTATACAGTTTCTGAGTCTCATCGACAAAGGTATTCATACCACCAATACCCGATCCAATGTATGTTCCCAAACGCTCAGGGGCGATATTTTCACCACTCACCAAACCGCTATCCTGCATAGCCTGATAAGCTGCCGCCAAAGCATACTGGCAGTAGATATCGTTACGGCGAACATCATTACGCTCCAAGCCACACTCCTCAGGCTTAAAATCCTTCACTTGACCTGCAACATGAATAGGAAGTTCCCAATCCTCGAAACCGCGGATCTTTTCTATACCGCAATGTCCCGCAACAAGATTATCCCAAAACTCTGATATATTATTACCCACAGGTGAGATAACACCTACTCCTGTAATTACAACTCTTTGTTCCATATAAATCCCTTATTATTTAGTCCACTCAAAAATACATGCTCCAGTAGTAAAACCAGCACCGAAGGCACTCATCAATATTTTATCGCCACGCTGCAGCTTACCATCTTTGTGCAATTCATCCAAAAGCAACGCAATACTTGCCGAAGAGGTATTTCCGCAACGCTCCACGTTGGTTGGGAAGTACGACAAATCGAGTTTGAGGTAATTAGCTACCGCCTCGATAATACGCATATTAGCCTGATGCAAGACATAGTATTTTAGATCTGAAGGTTGCAAACCAGCCTCCTTAAGGAGCGAAGTAATATCCTTTACCGATGACAATACGGCAGTCTTGAACACCTCACGTCCATTCATATACATAGGACCTGCGATCTCCTCTTTGGTAATATATGGGGTAGGCTCCAACTTACGCAAATAGTGCAAACACGCAGTTTTGCTTACGGTAGTCAGGCGAGAACAGATCAAACCCTCACCTTCGGTTACAACCACAGCACCTGCGCCATCTCCGAACAATACGCATGTGCTTCGATCTGTCCAATCCACCATACGGGTAGGTTCCTCGGCAGCAACAACAAGGATATTCTTTACCTTGCCGCTTTTGATTCTATCATCTGCCATATCCAACGCATAGATAAAGCCCGAACAAGCCGCATTGACATCCACCGATGCACACTTGGCTCCGACTCCACCCTGAATGATACAACTCAGACCTGGAGTCACATATTCGTTGACCACATTGGAGCAGATGATATAATCAATATCCGTAGCCTTTAGTCCAGCGTTCTCTATCGCCTGACGAGATGCTTCGATAGCCAAGTCTTCGAGTTTTTCATCAGAGATAACCTTTCTTACGGACATACCAGTTCTCTCCTTGATCCACTCATCGCTGGTATCAAGAAACTTTTCAAGCATAGCATTCGTAACCTCCTTCACAGGGTGCGCCCTGCCGGTTCCGATAATCTTCATAGTAATAAATTTTAGGTAATTTTCAATTAAGCAAACCTATTAGGCAGCCAACTTTTCTGACCCATCAAAAGAGCCGATGCAAAAATATCCCATATCCAATCTTTTACTCAATAAGTGGGACAAAAAACCTGTTTTTGTGACAAAGTACGCAATATCTGTGGTAAAAGTTAGGCTTTTTAAACTAAAATCACGATATTTGCACAGATGCTTAATTGAATTCCTATGACAAATTTACATAAAAACAGAGAAATTCCAAAGTTTCTATTGGACAAACGTTACCTCGTTGGTTCCGTTTTGTTCATACTTACTTTCTCTATATTATTCATGTTGGTGTATAGCCCATTCTCTAATACAGCATGGTTCTCACTCAACACATCGCAAGGCTTCGGACTCACATCGGCTTTTTACATCGTTGCCTTGGCAATTATGTTTATCAGCAAATTGTTGATGTCGGGATTAGAGAGTAAAATCAGATTTACATTCCCCATATATATCCTATGGATCGTTGCCGAAGTGGTGATCATTTCACTTTTCTACACCTTCTTTACGGTCATCGCCATCCCATCGTTTGAAGATAGTTTCGGGCAGATCATGGTTAAGGCGGTAGGATGTATCATCCTAATTATTGCCTTGCCTTATACCATACTTACATTATATGCTGCATACAAATCCAAGACCGAAGAGTTACAGCTGCTGCAATACGAGCTTTCGCTCACAAACGGTCCTGCGAAGACATATCCATCGCTGGTCAACCTGTATGACTACAATGGTACGCTAAAACTTACCATTAATTCCGACTCTTTATATTATATTGAGTCCCAAGACAACTATGTCAAGATCTACTATGAGAATCAAGACAAGTTACTTTCTTACATGTTACGTTGCCGCACAAAGGCTATAGAGGAGAATTTAGCCGACACAAGCATGGTGCGTTGTCATCGTTCATATATGGTAAATGTGATGAAGATCAACCACATCAAAAAGGGTGGCAAGGCGCGTTACATTGTTCTTAACAACAACGAGATTAAGCCTATCCCTGTATCGAAGAGTTATTTCAAGAATCTGATTGAAAAGATCGAGATGTTCAACGCTTCGACAATACCTACAAACGCTCCCCAGCAGGCTGAAGAGAATACCACAACTCCAGCACAGGAGGAGTAAGCAGAGTAAGGCAAAACAAATGGGGCTGTCCAACAAATAAGTTGCGACAGCCCCAAAACTTTTATTCACGTATAGACTATTTCTTCTGCTTACGTTTCGACCACCATACCATAATCAAATCTGCCACAAAGAGTGCTAAACAAAGTATTATCGCTTGCCCCAGATAATACGTAACGGGGCGTGTGTCTTTAACTATGACGTGATATCCAACCTCGAATAGAATCACAAAACAAGAGAATGACACCTTGTACAATATATACCTCACTGTCTCTTTATAATCCGTCATGGCTTGGTATTAAACAGATTTACTCTACTACGCCGATAATATCACTCAGACGCTCAATACCCAATCGCTCCATCTCTTGAGGCAAATCCTCGATGATGCGCTTACAAGCGTATGGATCCTTGAGATTAGCAGCACCTACCTGCACCGCAGTAGCACCAGCCATCATCATCTCAATAACATCCGATGCCGATTCAACGCCACCACAACCCATCACAGGCACAGAACAAGCCTTAGAGACCTGATAAACCATGCGTACCGCAACAGGAAACACCGCTGGACCCGAGAATCCGCCCATCTTATTGGCGATAACAGGCTTACGGCGTAGGGTATCAATACACATACCCAAAAGGGTATTAATCAAGCAGATACCATCTGCACCAGCCTCTTCACAAGCCTTAGCGATAGCCACGATATCGGTAACATTGGGACTCAGCTTGATGAAGACAGGCTTGGTAGTGACTGCCTTCACGGCACGAGTAACCTCAGCTGCCATCTTAGGATCGGTACCGAAGCTCATACCACCGTTATGTACATTAGGGCATGAAACATTCACCTCGATGATTGCCACCTGCTCCTGTTTGTCGATTTTCTCACAACACTCGGCATACTCATCAATCGAGAAACCGCTGATGTTTGCTACGATAGGCTTACGGAAAATTTTACGCAACTCAGGTAATTCATGCTCAACAACGGCATCCACTCCAGGGTTCTGCAAACCCACCGAGTTGATCATACCTGCACGGCACTCCGCGATACGAGGTGTAGGATTGCCGAAACGAGCCTCGCGGGTAGTACCTTTAACAGAGATCGAGCCGAGGATATTAATATCGTAGAACTCATTATGCTCGCGACCGAAACCAAACGTGCCGCTTGCTGGAATGATAGGGTTGTCGAGCTTCACGCCACACAACTCAACCGAAAGATCAAAATTCTTTGCCATACTCTGCCTTAGTTACCAAATTATCTCTTCTCGTTTCATCACAGGACCATCCTTACAGATGCGCTTATTACCTGCCAATGTCTTACAACTGCAACCCATACAAGCTCCAAAGCCGCAACCCATGCGCTCCTCGAACGAAAGCTCGCCCGACACTTCGCAACAACCGCACAAAGCCTTGAGCATAGGGAGTGGACCGCATGAATAGAAGTAATCGAACTCGATAGCCGCCTCGCGGATAGCATCGGTAACAAAACCCTTCACGCCTCGGGAGCCATCCACTGTAGAGATATGGAGATCTACACCCAAAGCCTTAAACTCATCGGCATAGAAGATCTCTGACGAGGTATTGAAGCCCAACACAACCGAAACCTTCTTACCCTGAGCCAAAAGATCCTTAGCCAAGCGATAGAGTGGAGGAACTCCCACGCCACCGCCGACAAGCAACGGACGCTCAGATTCTACACTTGTATCAAAGCCATTACCCAGACCCGTAAGCAGATCGAGCTTCACACCCTCTGCCATCTTGGACATCAGAGAGGTACCACGACCTACCACCTTATATATAATAGTGATGGTACGCTCATCCCAATCCGAGATAGAGATAGGGCGGCGCAGATACAACCCCTCCAGTTCGATATTAACGAACTGTCCGGGGCGTGTAATCCACTTAGTATCTCCCTCCAAAACCATACGATAGACATCTTTGGTCAGCGGAAGGTTAGAAATGACTTTATAAATATCCTTCTTATACATAATTACTTAGCATCAATAGTAGATACTCCCAAAGTAATCTCCTCCAATACATTGAGCAATACGCTCACAGTCTCCAATGCAGTAAAGAGCGTTACATTATTCTCTGCTGCTGCACGGCGGATGTCATAGCCATCACGGCGGTTACTGTGCTGATTTACGTCAATAGTATTGATAACATAAGTAACGTGACCCTTACGCAACTCATCGTAGATCTCGGTGCTGCCCTCACTCAACTTGCGCAAGTAACGGGTACGCACGCCATGGCTACGAAGGAACTCGCAAGTACCCTTGGTAGCTTCGATATTGAAACCGAGATCGTAGAAACGCTTGATAAGTGGTAAAGCACGCTCCTTATCGGCATCAGACAAGGTTACGAAGATAGTACCGTAGTTTGCTACAGCGACACCCGAAGAGCGCAATGACTTATACAATGAACGATTCAAACTCTTGTCATATCCGATAGCCTCACCTGTTGACTTCATCTCTGGCGAAAGATATGAATCCAAACCACGGATCTTGGCAAATGAGAAGGCTGGAGACTTAACAAACCAGCGGCTGCTCTCCTTGCCGTACATCTCTGTAATACCCTGCTCGCGAAGCGAATGACCGAGGATAACCATAGTGGCGATCTTAGCCATAGGGATACCTGTTGACTTAGAGAGGAATGGTACGGTACGTGAAGAACGTGGGTTAACCTCGATAACGAATACCTTATCATTCTCATCTACGATAAACTGGATATTGAACAGACCGATGATACCGATTGCCATACCCAACTGCTTAGTGTAGTCGATGATGGTATCCTTCACCTGCTGGCTCACGCTAAAAGTAGGGTAGACGCTGATACTATCACCTGAGTGCACACCCGTACGCTCTACATGCTCCATGATACCTGGGATGAATACATCCTTACCGTCACAGATGGCATCAACCTCCAACTCCTTACCGATGATATACTTATCGACCAAACAGGTGACTTCTCGTTAATCTCCACAGCCGAACGCAAGTAGTGGCGCAAAGCCTCCTCGTTACCTACGATCTGCATAGCGCGACCTCCCAACACGAAGCTTGGACGTACCAAAACAGGATAACCGATACGCTCTGCCGCTGCAACACCTGCCTCGATATCGGTCACGGCCTGAGCATCTGGCTGAGGGATACCCACCTCATTCATAATGCGCTCGAAGCACTTACGATCCTCGGCATTATTGATCGCCTCGATACCTGTACCAATGATCTTAACGCCCAAATCAGCCAATGGCTCAGCCAGATTGATAGCGGTCTGACCACCCAATGATACAACGATACCCTCTGGATTCTCCAACTCTACGACATTCATCACATCCTCCACGGTCAATGGCTCAAAGTAGAGCTTATCGCTGATGGTGTAGTCGGTAGATACGGTCTCTGGGTTATTGTTTATGATGATAGCCTCGTAGCCTGCCTCCTTAATAGTCCAGATGGCGTGTACTGTCGAGTAGTCGAACTCCACACCCTGACCGATACGGATAGGACCTGATCCGAGAACCAAGATCTTCTTACGATCGCTACGTTTAGACTCGTTCTCCACCTCATAAGTAGAGTAGAAGTAAGGAACGTAGGTGTCGATCTCACCTGCACAAGAATCGATAATTTTATATACAGGGAAGATACCCTCTGCCTTACGCAGATAGTACATCTCAGCCTCGCTCTTACCCCAAAGCTGACCGATATACTTATCGCTGAAGCCCATACGCTTAGCCTCCTTCAAGGTGGCGATATCGCCCACGTTAGACTTAACCAGCTTCTCCATCTCGATGATATTCTTGAACTTCTCCAAGAACAACATATCAATCTTAGTGTGGTTATAGATAATCAGAAGATCGACACCCTGACGAATCAACTGAGCGATGGCATAGATACGATCATCGGTACCCTTGCGGATATACTCCAACATCTGAGCAGTAGTCCAATCATCAAACTTCTTGTGGTAGATGTGGCATACGCCAGTCTCCAACGAGCGGATAGCCTTCAACAAGCCCTCCTCCAAAGTACGACCGATACTCATCACCTCGCCAGTAGCCTTCATCTGAGTACCCAACTCATTCGAAGCATCGCTAAACTTATCGAATGGGAAGCGGGCAACCTTCAACACAACGTAATCCAACGCTGGCTCGAAGCATGCTGGACGATCTGCGATCATAATCTCGTCCAAAGTAAGACCGATGGCGATCTTAGCGGTAACACGTGCGATAGGGAAACCACTCGCCTTAGATGCCAAAGCCGAAGAACGAGATACACGAGGATTAACCTCGATGATATAATACTTGAACGAAAGCGGATCCAACGCAAACTGCACGTTACAACCTCCCTCAATCTTCAGGGCGCGGATAATCTTGAGTGCGCTGTTACGCAACAACTGATACTCCTTATCGGTCAGAGTCTGAGCAGGAGCAACAACCATACTATCACCTGTATGGATTCCCACAGGGTCGATATTCTCCATGCTACAGATAGCGATAGCGGTATCGTTCTTATCGCGCATCACCTCAAACTCGATCTCCTTATAGCCCTTGATGCTCTTCTCGACCAAAACCTGATGAACAGGCGAAAGGATCAAAGCGTTACGCATAATCTCACGCAACTCCTCCTCATTGTCGGCGAAACCACCACCTGTACCACCCAAAGTAAAGGCAGGACGCAAAACAACAGGATAACCGATCTGCTCGGCAGCCTTCACACCATCTTCCATTGTATTTACAACCAAAGAAGGCAACACAGGCTCACCAATACGCAAACACAAATCCTTAAAGAGCTCACGATCCTCTGCCTCCTCGATACTTGTAAACGAAGTACCCAAGATCTCTACATGACACTCCTCCAAAATACCCTTCTTGGCAAGCTGCACCGCCAAGTTAAGACCAGTCTGACCACCCAAGCCTGGAACTATGGCATCGGGACGCTCATACCGTACGATCTTAGCCACATACTCCAAGGTAAGTGGCTCCATATACACCTTATCGGCGATATTGGTATCGGTCATAATAGTTGCAGGGTTAGAGTTCACGAGGATAACCTCATAACCCTCCTCCTTCAATGCCAAACAAGCCTGTGTTCCAGCATAGTCGAACTCAGCTGCCTGACCAATGACAATCGGACCTGAGCCGATCACCATCACTTTCTTAATATCTGTTCTTCTAGGCATTTTGATACTCCTCCATCAATTTAATAAATTTATCGAAAAGATATGTGCTGTCCTGTGGACCCGGTGCGCTCTCTGGGTGAAACTGCACGCCATACATTCTGTCGGCAACACACTCTACACCCTCAATCGTATCATCCAAAACATTCTTATGTGTTACGCTAAGGCGAGTAGGGCGGATTGACTCTGCATCGACTACATAGCTGTGCCCCTGAGAGGTCATATCTATTCTGCCCGATGTCAAATCACGCACAGCCGAGCCACCATGATGACCACACTTCATCTTCTTTACCTTAGCACCGTATGCCAAAGCGATAAGCTCCATACCGAGCGATATACCAAAGAGTGGAATTTTGCCATCTATATTACGAATCAACTCCACAACCTCAGGCAACTGCTCAGGGCTACCCGGACCATCAGAGATGAAGATACCGTCTGGATTGAAAGCCTTGATCTCGTCCAACGTGGTATTATAAGGCACGATTGTCACGTTGCAACCACGCTTGGTAAATTGGCTGATGATAGAAGTCTTGATACCACAATCAACCGCAACGATATCATACTTGTGGTTAGGTGTACGAGAGAACCAACGCTTACGGCAGCTCACCTTCTTAACCTGATTCTCAGGCAGTGGGGTATTCTTGATCATCTCCAAAGCCTGCTCTAAAGTAGTATCGATATTAACGATAGCAGCACGCTGTGAACCCTCATCACGGATAATACGCACGATCTGGCGAGTATCCACACCTGCGATACATGGGATACCAGACTCCTCCAATGTCTCAGAGAAAGTCTTGGTATAACGGAAGTTACTTGGATTCTCGTTACACTCTCTGACTACCATACCTCCGATCTGAGGTACCTTCGACTCGAAATCCTCATCGGTAATACCGTAGTTACCAATCAGCGGATAGGCCATCACCACAATCTGATCTACACACGAAGGATCAGATAGAATCTCCTGATATCCTACCACCGAAGTGTTGAAAACGATCTCACACACTCGCTCAACATTGGCTCCATAGCCATAGCCGAGGAACTCAGAGCCGTTCTCAAGGACTAACTTTTTTGTAAATGGTTTCATTCCTTAAAAATTGATTTATATTATTAATTATTATTTTTCATATACAACATTACCATCGACCAAGGTCATCACACACTCGCCTTGCAACTCCCAACCCTTGAATGGGGTGCTGCGACCCATAGAGTGGAAGGTCTCTGGATCAACCGTAAATCGACTCTCAAGATCGAAGAGTGCGATATCGGCAGCTTCGCCGACCTTTAATCCGCCACCTAATTTGAAGATCTTGCGAGGATTCTCCGACATAAGCTCGATAGCCTTCTCCAGAGAGATTACTCCCGTCTTCACAAGTTTGGTATAGATCACCGCAAACGAGGTCTCCAAACCCACAACACCCATGGCACTCAAAGCCAAACCGCGAGATTTCTCATCGGCAGTATGAGGAGCGTGGTCGGTAGCGATCACCTCGATTGTGCCATCCTTAATACCCTCGACAAGCGCATCTCGATCCTCTGCAGAACGGATAGGAGGATTCATCTTGAAACGTCCATCTTCCTGCAGATCCATATCACACATAGTCAGATAGTGTGGAGCTGTTTCGCACGACACCTTCAAACCTCTGCGCTTTGCTTCACGTATCAAAGCAACACTCTCCTTAGTCGAGATATGGCATACGTGATATTGGCAAGAGGTTTGAGCCGCAAGCTCAATATCTCGCTCAATCTGCGCCCACTCACTCTCAGAGCAGATACCCTTATGACCATGCTTTGCGGCATACTCTCCATCGTGGATATATCCACCTCGGAGCAGATCATTAACCTCGCAATGTGCCGCAATGATAGAATCGTTCTTGGCAGCCTCGACCATAGCTTGACGCATCATATCTTCTTGCTGCACGCCACTGCCGTCATCCGAGAATCCAGCAACCTTCTGGGCAAGCGAAGCAAAATCAACCAACTCTCTGCCGTAGCGGTTACGAGTAATGGTAGCGTATGGCAAAACCTTAACCTTAGCATCGCGCTCGATGAGTGCCAACTGTGCGTCCAGATTCTCTACTGAATCGGGAGCTGGGCTAAGATTAGGCATAGAACAAACCATAGTAAAACCGCCATGGGCAGCTGCGGCAGTACCCGTAGCAATAGTCTCTTTGGCAGAGAATCCTGGTTCGCGCAAATGCACATGAACATCAACCAAACCGCTAACAATGATCTTACCCTGACAATCCACAACTCGATCCTGAGCTGTAACCTCAATATTTTGTTCAATGGCAAGGATTTTTCCGCCACCGACAGCAACATCAGCCTGCTGAGAGATGCCTCCGCTGACTACCAAACCGTCTTTTAGAATTATTCGCTGCTCCATATTTATGCACAAAAAGGGCGACCAAACAAGTCGCCCATATATCAACAAAAGAAAACAGTTATAACGTCATTCTGACAAGAATCAGTAACATTCGAAAAACAAGAATCCAAGCGCTTCATCTCTTGATGCTTCGCCATCGACTTATCAATCGACTGAGATATCTGAATCTGATCAGGCATAACTACATATTTATTTTTACAAAGGTAAGAAAAATATCTCAATTTCAGCACCCAAGCACAATCTTTTTTTCAATATTTTTCACTTCGCGCCCTCACTCCGCTTTTCGTGGCAAAAAATTCGCTACAAAAAGAAAAATTAAGTATTTTTGTAAGCAAACTTTTCTTATGGACGGGTTAATACAATTTTTTATCGACTGGGGATACATCGGGCTCTTCATCTCGGCATTTGTGGCGGGCAGCATACTCCCGTTCAGTTCCGAGGTGGTATTGACCGTACTTGTCGAAATGGGTGCTGACCCAACAACCTGTCTGCTTTCGGCATCTATAGGAAACACATTGGGAGGTCTGGTTTGTTACTATCTTGGATACCTTGGCAATATGCAAAAAATCGAGAAGTGGCTCGGAGTCAAGCAGGAAAAGATGGACAAAGTAGAGGGTTTCGTACGCAAATATGGAGCTTGGATGGGTCTTTTCGGAGTGCTACCGTGGGTCGGAGAAGTGATCATCGTGCTACTTGGATTGATGCGTGCCAATATCTATATCACAACCTCCACAATGTTTATCGGCAAATTTATCCGCTATCTGCTTATGTTACTCGCTCTGCAGGGTGTAACATCTATTTTTTAACCTTTCATATGCATTCCTAAAATTTTGGTGCGAAGTTTGAAGATCAACACAGTGTGTAATTAGATAATCTTCAAACTATGAGAAAAATTCTACTTATCGTGCTGGCTCTGACAGCATTTTCAGCAAAAAGCAATGCCCAAAACGTAGGTCTGAAGACCAATCTACTCTATTGGGCAACGACATCTCCCAATTTAGGCATAGAGATCGGCTTAGGAGGACAAACCACGCTCGATATCTCGGCGGGATTTAATCCATTCACATTCTCTCACTCTCGCAAATGGAAACATTGGCTCGTTCAGCCTGAGTTCCGATATTGGACGTGCGAGAGATTCAACGGACACTTCTTGGCTGCACATCTGATTGGCGGAGGATACAACCTATGCAACTTGTCGGCATTTCCATTCTCGATTTGGGAAGGCTTAGAAGGGGCTCGCTACAAGGGACACGCCTTGGGTGGAGGCATAGCATATGGCTACGCATGGATGTTAGGCAAGCATTGGAATCTCGAAGCCGAAATAGGTGTTGGATACGCTCACTCGTGGTATGACCGCTATACAGGCGAAGATTACAACCAAAAGAGTGTAAGTTCTGGCAATAAGAATTATTGGGGCATCACAAAGCTCGCAATATCATTTGTTTACCTTTTCTAAAACGACAAAAAAATGAAAACTTACATAAAGCTATTATTTATTGCAACTGCCTCGTTACTGATCCATAGCGCAGAGGCGCAAATAGTAATTTCGGACAACGGGCTGAGAATCTCGGATATAAGTACCCAGCAAATAGGCAATCGCATGGACGTAAGCATGGCGGTGGATATGAGCCAGCTAAAGATTAAGTCCAACCACTCACTACGTGTTACTCCTTACCTAACAGACGGGCGAGAGATTATACAGATGCCTGCAATCATTATAGATGGTCGCAGACGCTCGATTGTGCATCTGAGAAAAAGCGATGAACAATTCCCGACATCAGACATTTATGTACGCCGACTCAAAAACAAGGAGCAGGTTATAAGCTATGAGTATGATATGCCATACGAGAGCTGGATGCAAAATGCGGAGTTTGCCTTAAGAGAGGAGTGGTGCGCTTGCCACGATATGCCTTATAGCGAAGATATCATAACCATCGCAACTATGCCGACAGTACAAAAACAAGCACCAATTGAGGTCAAAGACCTTGCTTCGAAGACCAAATTGGCATACGCAATTCCTAAGCAGGAGAACACCTTGCAAAGTTCCACCTTTGATATCTATTTCCCTGTTAACAAGAGTCAAATCGAATCGAACTTTATGGACAACAGCAGCTCTTTAGACCAGCTACGCAAAGCCGTGCAATCGCAAGACGTAGAGTCCGTAAAGTTAGTAGGATATGCTTCGCCAGAAGGTGCTTATAGCTTCAACTCAAGACTTGCATCAGCACGCGCAGAGCATACCGCCAATTATCTGAAAGACAATAATATATCTCTACCTAATTCATCCATCGCTTCAGGTCCTATAGATTGGTCGAAATTACGAGAGATGTTGCTTTCAAGCTACATCAGTAACTATCTGAAAATAGCAGCTATTATTGATGATGCGAGCATAAAGCCAGAGAACAAAAACAAGGTTATACGTGAGCAATTCCCGCTGGAGTATAACTTCATGCTACGCACATGGTATCCTAAGTTGCGCACAACAGCCATCACGCTCAGCCACAAGGCTAAAGTCAAGAACTTGACCGAAGCAAAGGCAACCTTGCGGAGTAACCCCGAAGAGTTATCTTTGGCTGATATTTATATGATTGCACTTACTTTCGAGAAGGGTAGCAAAGAGTGGAATGACATAGTGATTTTGGCGGTGGAAAACTATCCAAATTCCAACGAAGCACGGGTAAACGCGGCAAACGTAGCAATCGCAAACGGAAACTACACTAAAGCAGCCGAATATCTCAACGGTGTACCTCAGAATATGCCAGAGGCGATCAATTCTCGTGGTATTTTGGCAATGGCTAACGGCAATTACGCCGAAGCAAAACAACTTTTCGAGGAGGCGCAAAAGGCTGGCGTAAGCGAAGCTACGTACAATCTCACGTTACTCAATGAATTAATGAAGGCGAAGGCATAACAGAAATAACATACACGCAAAATAAACGAGGGTGCTGATTTATTCCGCACCCTCGTTTATTTTATCTCAAAGCCCCTTCCTTTAAGCCCCTTTCAAGCCCCCTTCAATACCTCTTCGGGAACTTCTGCCTTTTACTCTCTAACACATCGCACCTGCATTGCATTGGCACGATACATCTTTTTGGCTGGCTCGAAACGATTGTTCACCGCACGAGTTGTATTCAAGTCAAAGAACATCGACTCAGCCTGCGTTCCGATTACACCTGCAGTCCAATAGTGACCAACCCATGGCATCGGAACATTATCATAACCATAGTTATTCATATTGGTCAGCACACCAGTCTGATAGCTTCGGCGACCAGCACCCGGCATAAACATACTAACACCAGAATATTTATCTACCAAATTCCAACCATACGCTCCACGTACCGCCTCCAAATCGGCAAGATCCTCAGCCTCGGCAATATCAAACGAGTTGAATGTTCCAGCCTTAGGTACGCGCCAACCACGAGGACATGGGTCATTCACACTCTTTTCGGATGAGCTCCACAACGAATTATCGTGCGAAGAGTAGATCCAATCGTAATCGTTATTCTCCGAGCCCAAGACAAACGAAAGTGGGTTAGCTATGGCATACTCCATAGTACCTACTTGATATTTCGAGCCTTCGGTGTCGGTCTTAGCATCTACATATTTAATATTGGTATAACCTCCTGCTGCAGTGTACATATAGCAATCACTATTGGCTGAGAAGTTATAATCGCGAGGACCTACAAAAGGATCCTTACGTCCCCACTGATAGAACAGACCGTATGAATTATAGATATCATCACCAGACTTAGACCCAGCACTATTGCTATATGCACCCAAGTTGCGATCCATAAATACTTCTGCAGAGGTTGCAATTAGCTTCTCCTCTACGATCTCAGGAGTGAGCCACAAGTGCCAGCTCCAAAGGATATTTCCGTCATTGTCATACGCTGCAACAACAGCATTACCCTGAGGCACAACCAACTTCTCCACTCTTCCGTAAGAATCCTTGATCTCCTTAGAGCCAACGAAGAATGAGAATGTACCGTCCTCTGGCTTAAACTCGCAATAATTAATCAGTTTGCTGTCTGACTGCCACAGAACCTTAGCATCGGCAGGTGTAATCTTCTGAGAAGTCTCGCCTATATGAGTTACATCAATAATGTAACGAGTATCAGGCTCCGAGATGATATAACTATTAGAGTAGATATCGGTAATATCAATAGCCTTGTTCTGCAATGAAAGGTATGATGAGATATAGATAACAGTACCTGCTGCGGTATATCCTGTAACCTTCAACAAACCATTCTCCTCATACTTGTTAGTGTCATCAGAATATGCATCGGGGGCAGTCACTGTGATAGTCCAATTCTGCATATCTACCTTATCGACAGTCCAACCCTTAGGCTTAGCCGTAACCGACATACTTGAGATATTCTGAGCAATAAACGGAATCACTTGTGTAGCTCCTGGCTTACTGTAGATACGACCCGGTGCTTCAAATTTAAAGTCATGCTTCTCTTCCTTATCACACGAACAAAGCGTTGTAACACAAAGCATTACAACCATTAAAAAGAAAGATAATCCTCGAAAAAGAGTCTTCATATTTGTTTTATTATCTATATTCACGTTCAAAATATCTGCAAATATACCAAAAAACCTGCGATTTTCAACAATGAATAATCAATTATTTCACTTATAAAAAGTAAATCATACCTATTACTAAACGAAATGACCGTTTATTTATTATTCAAGCCTAAAAAAAGCACCCCAAAAGCGAAAAAAACACACTTCTGGGGAGGTAATCATTACTAAAGGAATTATCACTTTTTCATATCAAGAACAAGAACCTCTTTCGGCGCCATTTTAAGTTCCAACTCCATACGCACATTACGCTTGGTCACAACATCAACGCCATAACTTTGACCCTTGATAGACTCGGCATAGCGATCCATTCTGATAGTCACCTCTTTATTTGCGCCATTGATGAATACCATCACATTCTTATCACCCAAGTAACGCTCATACACATAAACGCCATTTTGTGGAACAAAATGCTTCATCCGTCCATCAGAAATTACCTTATTACCCTGACGCCACTTAAGCAGCGTACTCATGTAATTCCACGCCTCGTTTTGCATATCAGAACGTCCTTTAGGTGTAAACCAATTTTGAGCATCACCAGACCATCCGCCAGGAACATCCAGACGAACATTTCCATCACCACCCGGGCTACGTGTTGAGCCGTTCATCAACAATTCATAGCCATAGTAGAATTGTGGCGTACCTGTAATCGTGAGCAAAAATGCAGTACCCTGCTTGAACGCATTGAGATTCTCTGGCGCAGCACGCAAGAAACGGCTGGTATCGTGATTTTCCAAGAAACGCAACACATTTTTAATATCTGCATATACAAAATCATAAGCCAGATGATCGTAAATACGTCCCAAACTACCATTTTCAGATTTATCGTTGAACACATCACTTGCCATACTCATCAACGTAAAATCCATAACCGATTTTAGCTCCGTATTATTCTCATTAAGTGGACTATCCTTCTGCCACCAAGAGGTGCCAATAGCATTCTCGGTCCACACTTCACCCACGATATTAAATTGCGGATATTCAGCCATAACCTCCAAATTCCATTGGCGCATCATATCGTAATCGGCATAAGGATAGGTATCTTGACGGATGGCATCTATGCGGGCATACTCAATCCACCAGATGGTATTCTGAATCAGATAACGAGAGATGTGAGGATTTGCCTGATTGATATCCACCTGAAAACCTGAATATTCATCACATCTGAGTCATATTTCGATGCGTAGTTATCATAAAAAATTGTTTTCTGATGATTTCCTCGGCGCGATGGACTCTTATTGATCCAATCTTTCGCTGGAGGATCCAGCACCCACGGATGATTACCACCGATATGGTTAAAGATAATATCCATAACCACACGCAAGCCCTTATCGTGCGCCTTCTGGATCATACGACAATAATCTTCGTTTCCACCCAAACGGCGGTCAACATGATACATATCCGTTGCAAAATAGCCATGATATGAGCCACCACGAGCATCATTCTCCAGCACAGGATTTAGCCAAATAGCTGTAACACCCAAATCTACAAAGTAATCCAAATGATCCTCAATGCCTTTCAGATCACCTCCATGACGCGCCCCAAACTTCGATCGGTCAACCTGATACTCTGCTCCCATCTTGATCTGATCATTTGACGGATCACCATTAGCAAATCTGTCGGGCATCACAAGATACAACACATCCGAAGAATCATAGCCTTGAATATCATTTGTAGATGCCTTACGTTGTTTTAGCTCATAAGAATAGGTAAATTTCTTATCCTCATTCTGAAAAACTATATCAAACGTACCTGGCTGTGCTTTAGAAATATCAAGATAGATAAGCATATAGTTGGAACTCTCCAACGTCACATAACTCTTCATCACAACATCTTCTGATGAGATCGAGGGACGATATTTGGCTATATTCTCACCATATATCATCAACTGCAACTCAGGATTCTTCATTCCCGTCCACCAGAAGAGTGGCTCCACGCGATCAATATTCTGCGCATAAGACGATCCGATTATCGTAACGCACGCAGCAATTAGAAGGGTTAGTTTTTTCATCATATACCGATATTTTAGGTTCTTCGATAAAGGTATAAATTTTTCTCGAACGGCAATATCAAAACAGGTTAAACGGCATAAATTTAGGGTGAATCATCCAACATTAAACAAAGCGAATAGAATAGTTATCCAACAACAAGAACTAACCCCAAAAGCTCAGAAAACTTTTGGGGTTAATTCTTTCGGCACTTACGCACCCTATAATGTGGATTAACATCTGCTACTTCTTATCCGACTTAGAGATGGCATCACGCATTTGGGTATCTGCCATAATGTTCTTCATCTTGTAATAATCCATTATGCCCAAATTGCCATTGCGGAACGCCTCAGCCATAGCGAGTGGCACCTCAGCCTCAGCCAAAATAACCTTTGCACGAGCATCCTGCGCCTTAGCCTTATTCTCCTGCTCCAACGCAACCGCCATAGCTCTACGCTCCTCAGCCTTAGCCTGAGCGATATTCTTATCGGCATCTGCCTGATCCATCTGCAACTGCGCACCAATATTCTTACCTACATCAATATCGGCAATATCGATAGAGAGGATCTCGAACGCAGTACCAGCATCCAAACCCTTCTCCAACACTACGCGAGAGATTGAATCGGGATTCTCCAGCACCACCTTATGCGAAACCGCCGAACCGATAGACGATACAATACCCTCGCCGACACGAGCCAAAACAGTCTCCTCGCCAGCACCACCGACCAACTGCTTAATATTAGCACGCACGGTAACACGAGCCTTAGCGATGAGCTGAATACCATCCTTAGCCACAGCCGCTACAGGTGGGGTATTGATAACCTTAGGATTAACCGACATCTGAACTGCCTCAAACACATCACGACCAGCCAAATCGATAGCGGTAGCCATCTTGAAGTCGAGATTGATATTTGCCTTCTGAGCCGAAACCAAAGCATGCACCACATTTGTCACATTACCACCTGCCAAATAGTGAGCCTCCAGCTCATTGGGATCGAGATTCAAGCCAGCCTTCGTACCCTCGATCATAGACGATACGATAACTGATGGTGGAACCCTACGCCAACGCATAAGGAACAGCTGCAACAGATTGATTTTCACGCCCGACACCAACGCCGAGAACCACAATCCCACAGGGATAAAGTAGAAAATGAGCCAAATGGCTACAAGGCACAACACAGGTACCACAACAAATATTACACTCTGAATCTCTTCCATAACGATATAAATTTTAAGGTTTTATTTACACTTTTTAACTATAACAGTGAAATTCTCGAAGCCCACAACCTCGACTTCCACACGTGGATCAACATATGAGTCCAAAGACTTAGCTTCATAAATCTTCTCGCCGACCTGAATCTTACCCATAGGTGAGAGGCGCGAAAGGGTAGTAGCCTTATCGCCCACCTTGAGTTCATTGGATGGAGTCTCCATGCTTGAGCCCTTAATTTCATCCTTGAGGGCAAGACGTTGCCATGTTTTGGCACGCAAAGATACAACCGTAGCCACCAACGATATAGCCAACACAACCACGAGAGTAATAACTCCGCCGACAAAACCCAATCTATCGAAACCAAGATAGACTGCCGCGGCATAACTCACAACCGACAATATGGTACCCAATGTCACTCCTGGCAAAAAGACCAATTCCGCTACCAAGAAGAATAGTCCCAGCAATACAAGTACGATAATCAATCCCATAGTTACTATAATATTTATGTTATGTTTGAATTGTAAGTATTAATCACCGAATCTTAAGGAGAATCTTATTAAATTAATCCAAATTCAAGTCACAAATGCGGTATTCCCCGTTTTTAGGCATCACAGCTAACTTAACACGAACAAATACGCTTTGAAGAATGTCTCAACAAACATGTGTGCGTCCTTACCATCCGACAAGGACAAACAGAACACTACGCCTCTTCATCCTCCTCGTTTTCCTCATCCGATTCGGGCTTAAGCTCCACAACCTTGACATCAAGCGACTCATTGCACTTAGCGATAGCTTGCGCCAAACGCTCTGCGATAGCCTTACTATCGAATGTACCTATAATGAATGAATCCTCGGCGATCTTGGTAATCTGACTCTCTGCTGCCATAGTCTCGATAACCTCATGAATCATATCATCCAATTCGCCACCCTTAATCTCGATGCGATATGTGATAGGCTCTCCACCATTTACATCCGAGAGATTTGTCTTACGAGAATCGCACCACTCGACAATCTCAGGATTTCGGAAACCCTTTTTCTTCATAATCTCGACAGCCTTCTCCGCCTCGGCACGAGTCTTCAGACCGCCCGCATAATAGCTAAAACGACCATCTTCCAGCGTCTCGATCGAGAGTGGGGATGCACCTCGGAAGATATTTACCGCCTGCTTGTATTTATACGTACCGAGCAAAATGCGATATATCGTACCATACTCATACACAACGCACTCTGGGATAGGATTCTGAGCATTGTATGGACTGCGAGAAGAGAACTCGATAGGGGCATAATCGACAAACGAACGGCGTTCGAAGTCAATTTTAGGCATACGATAATCAATCTTTCTCACCGCGCGAGCCGCAACCGAGAGCGAATCCATAGCAGATGTAAGGTTCAACAACTTTGCCACATACATCTCGTAATTCAACGCAATAGGCTTTTGCAAACAATAATCAGCCACCGACTCCGACACACAGTTATCTATCGAATTGAGTTTTTCCTGACGAGCTTCCGCCATTTGATTCTCCACAAGCTGCAAGATATCTTCGCGTCCCTCCTTCTCCAAGAAATATGAATAGACATATACTTTCTGATCGTATATCTCCGTCCAGAGCTTTTGCAGTTGCTTGTTCAGAATCATATTATCATCCATCACGCCCGACATCTCAGCATAGACGGCTTCGGCATCAGCCTCACTTTGGGCTACGATATACTTATCGTACAGAGTCTTGATTTTAAGATAGTTTGCCGCATAGGTTTGAGAGTATTCTTGGGCAGTTTTCTCTTTTGCATGCACATCCATGAGCATCTTGAAATCCTCCGCCTCGATACTCTTTTTAAAGTAGGCGTTATTATATATCGACTTAGATCCCTGCGCACTCTGGGCATCACCGATATTACCCATCGACTTCAAGACATGGTTCTGCTCGATAGCGTTGATCTGATCGATAAACTTCATCTTCTCGGCACGGGTAGCATACACTGCACTCTCGGCATCCGACAAAACAAGCAACAAAGAGTCTGCCCTCTGCTGATAAAGCGAGTCTCTAAGTTCGGCATTCTTACTCAGCGAGGAGCGTACCTGACGGATAACTCCCATCAATGAATCTGTACGGCTTCGCAACCTCTCATCGCCACGAAGCAACTCCATATAATCTTTATTCTCCTCGAGTCCCGCAACACGGGCAACAACATTTTGTGCCGACAATTCAACCGTGCCAGCCAAGAAAAATAATAGGGTAGCAGTTATTAATTTCACTCTTATCATCTCCACCATCTAATAAAAAAGAGTTGTATCAATCCAAATATTTCCAAACGTCCAAACAACATGATGAACGATAGATTCATCTTCACTATCATCGGCAAAGCCGAATAATTATCCAACGTACCGACCTCGCCAAAACCTGGTCCTACATTACTTGCACAAGCCAGCGAAGCCGAAAATCCAGTCAACAGATCACAACCAAACAGGGTATTAATAAAAGTTCCAGTCAGAATCAGCAGCATAAAAGCAACGATATAGACCATCACAGTATTGAGCATATCCTGATCCTGTGCCACGCCATCAATTTTGGTACGAAAAATCGCATTAGGATGTTGTTGTGACCTAAGTTTATTTCTCAACATCTTAATAGCCAAAACCAAGCGATCCACCTTCAAACCTCCTGAAGTCGATCCCGCACAAGCGCACACTATCGAACAAAAGAGAAGTATCATGATCGCAAATGGGGTCCAAGTATTACAATCAGCGGTAGCATAACCCGTGGTAGTAGTCAACGACACCACTTGGAACAATGAATGGCGCAATGAAGCAAATATGGTAGGATATATATCGGCTATCCATAGACTCAAAGCTATAAGAAGAGCTGCAGTACCCATCATTGCAAAGTAGATACGCGTAATTTCTGAACGAAAGACATTATTAGGCTTTCGTGTAATCGTCCCGTAAATCAAACCAAAATGGATACCCGCAATAGCCATAGCACACATTAGGATAAATTCCAATGTAGCGGAATTAAAATATCCAATACTCAGATTCTTGGTGCTGAATCCGCAAGTACTACACGCCGACATGGCGTGGCATACGGCATCAAACCAGCACATACCGCCCAACTTAAGGGCTATGGTAGTAATGATGGTCATACCGACATAAACCGATATAATGATACGAACCAAAGTCTGAGTACGATAATTGAAATTATCCCTCGCTAAAGAGGAAATCTCAACATTGGAAAGCATCATCTTACTCTTGCCGATAGAAGGTAGAATCACCAACGCAAACATTACTACGCCGATACCTCCGATCCAGCAGGTTGACATACGCCAAAAAAGTAAACCACGTGGCAATGCTTCGATATTGTTAAGGATAGAAGCACCTGTTGTGGTAAAACCCGAAACACTCTCAAACCAGGCATTGATGATGGTGAACTCGCCTCCCCACATGAGGTATGGGAACATACCCACGACACTCGACACGATCCACGATCCTACCACAATACAATAACCCTCCTTCTGAGAGATACGATCCGTGCGAGGAACAAAAATCAGAGGGAAAGCACCCAACAACAGAGTAAGCAACGAGGACATAACAAGCGGAGCATACGAAGAATCGACATTGCTGACATAAGAGATAGTTGCCGACATTAACATAAATGCCGCCAACACCAACTCTACGATGCCGATATATCTTATGACTACGCTGTATCTCATTTCGGTTTACTTCTGCATCTTTGGGGTATTAATCACTGAATCAATTTTATCTTTAAGCTCTTGCAACTCATCCCGACATTCGGACTTGACCGTAAATGGGAGTTTATAACGGATCCAATCGCCCAGACTCTTATTCATCTCCACGATAGGCTTCAAAGCATAGATCATGATGAAATAGAAGAACATCAGCAGGATCACGATCATCACCACCAAAGAGATAAACACAGGGGTAACGGCACGATATGCATTACGGCTCAGACGCTCGGCACGAGGCGAAAGGGAACTCTGGGCATGAGACATCACTCGCATGATAGAACTGCTCGCAGCATTGTAAGCAGGCAGATAATGACGATCATACCATGTACGACCATCGAAAGACAAAGCTCCGCCCGACATATCATCCAGCTTGAGCAGATTCTCTATACGGCGATTTTTACGCAGATCATCCACCACATCTCTAAGCTCGGATGCTACCATCTGCAAAGAGTCAAAAAGTGGAGCTGCCGACTTGGTAGCTTCACTACGTGCCTGAGCAATCTTCGAAGAGAAGTTTTCGTAACAAACACGACACGAATCTGTATACATGCTGTCTCTAAACACAGCATAATTGATCACAGCACGATCGTATTGACGAATCCCATCCAGAAGATTCTCCGACAACTCTATACTACGGCGATTACTCGATAGAATGGAATCTATATCGCCACTCATATTGTTAAGCTCAAACAAAGAGACCAAACCCGAAAAGAAGAGCAAAACCACGATGCTCAAAAAACCTATGGTGACTCTTTTGCGAATACCTGTCATAATACTAACTGTTGCTAATTATGCAAAGATAGCAATATTTTTTAAACCAAGTACGACTTTTAGCTAAAGCTAAACTTTTTTATTCTAAAATTTCTGCTTTCAGGTCATGTTCCGAGTCAATTTCGCCAAGTTTGACACGACAAATTTGATTGATATATCGCTTATCATATGGCACCTTAACTCTCACATAATTACCCGTATAGCCATACATCATACCGCCACGCATCGTACTCTCGAACAACACCTCAGCCTCCTCACCCTGATATTTTGCACAAAAATCATGATGAAGCTCCTCGCACAACTCCTCCAGATGCTCTACACGCTGCGAAGAAATATACGAAGGCACCTTATCGGGCATATCGACAGCTGGAGTCCCCGGACGCTCCGAAAATGGGAAGATATGAAGGAACGATGGTTTCAATCGCGCCAAAAGATCGTATGTCTGGCGGAAATTCTCCTCCGTTTCGCCTGGGAAACCCGTGATAACATCTATCCCGATAAAGGCATCAGGCATCAGTGAACGGATCTTCTCTATGCGCGAAGCGAACTTCTCCGAAGTGTAGCGTCTGCGCATAAGTCCGAGGATACGATCCGAGCCACTTTGCAACGGGATATGGAAGTGATGTTGAAATTTAGGTGAAGCGGCGCAAAACTCTATAATCTCGTCAGTTATGAGATTTGGCTCGATAGAGGAGATGCGGTAACGATCAATGCCCTCAACCTGATTGAGAGCCTTCAACAGATCAATGAATTTTTCGCCCGTTGTACGACCAAAATCGCCCGTATTGACTCCCGTAATAACAATCTCACGCAGACCTGTGGCTGCCACCGCTTCGGCTTGCTTGACAAGATCGGCAATCGGCATATTGCGACTCGATCCGCGAGCATAATGAATAGTGCAATATGCGCACTTGTAATCACAACCATCCTGCACCTTCAAAAACGAGCGTGTACGATCGCCCGAAGAGAAGGCTGCAAAGAAGCGAGAAATCTCCTCGCAGTCGCAACTATAGACCTGAGCCTTGCCGCGAGAAGTCAGTTCAACTACTCGTTTATATAAATCTTCTTTATCGTTGTTACCCAACACTATATCCACACCTTCGATCTGAGCAATCTCTTGAGCTTTAAGCTGCGCATAACAGCCCGTAACGGCAATAATCGCACTTGGATTACGGCGATGTAATTTACGAATCAGATTGCGGCATTTCTTATCAGCATGCTCGGTGACTGAGCAACTGTTGATTACGCATATATCGGCGGGTTCATTAGCCCCAACACGAAGAAATCCGCCCTGCTCGAATTGGCGAGCGATAGTAGAAGACTCCGAAAAGTTGAGCTTACAACCCAATGTATGAAAACTTACCCTACGATTCATCTTTTGGATAATTGACTATTTTAAACAGATTTCTAACGTGCGAAGTTAAGAAAACTTGCCGTATTTGAAAAAAAGTTTTAGCTCAAACCATCATTTTGGGCAATTTTATCGTCACAAGGCAGTATATTGCAACAAAAACATTATCTTTGCAAGATAATAACAGTATCTTCGGCAAGAATCATTATACGTTCACGCCTTCGAAGATCGTTTACAACAAGAGATTTTAAACGCCCGATGCGAATAAAAACCATACATAAGTTAGTACTTAAGGCATATTTAGGACCCCTGATGGTCACATTTTTCATCGTCATATTCGTTTTGATGATGAATTTCGTGTGGCGATACATCGATGAGTTGACTGGAAAAGGTCTCGATGCAGGAGTCATAATCGAGCTTATAGCATACGCCACAACAAACATGATTCCGCTTGGTCTGCCAATCGTAATGCTTTTGGCGGCCATCATGACAATGGGTAACTTGGGAGAGAATTTCGAGTTACTGGCGATGAAGTCGGCTGGAATGTCTATCATGCAAATCATGAAACCGCTCATTGCGGTGGTGATACTCATGTCGATAGGTAGTTTTTTCCTGATTAACAATCTTGTGCCTTACGCCAACAAAAAGATGACCAGCATCATCATTGATATCCGCCGTCAGAAGAATGTAATGGAGTTCAAAGATGGACTATTTTTCAAGGTCAATGATGATATGAGCATCCGAGTAGAGAAGCAAGACCCCGAAACAGGACTTCTGCACAATGTGCTGATCTACAATAATAACTCTTCGGGTAGCATGACCACAACCATTGCTGAGAGTGGATATATACGCCTGTCGGATGACAAACGATTCCTCAATGTAACACTCTATAACGGCAACAACTACCAAAATACACGCAATGGTAATTGGTACACAAAAAACAGCATGCGTCATGACAACTTTGACGTACAGGAGATGTCGCTCGAGATGGAGGGATACGATTTTAAGCGTACCGACAACAGCGATATGATCGGTGGCTCACAAACTAAAAATATCACTGAGTTGCAGAGCGATATTGACTCACTGGACGTCATGGTAACGGAAGCTACATCCAAATCTTATGAGCCTCTGTTTAAGGATAATATCTTCAAGCAGGATATTCAAGTATTGCAGATAGCCGATTCGCTCAAAAAGGATAAGAGTGGTTTCAAGGATGTTAATTTCCTCGACTCGTTGGAGAATCTGCCTTTGCGCCGCAAGCATGGAGTGTGGAGTTCGGCTCGCTCAACAGCGTTTAATTCACGAAACGCCTTTACGTTTGACGAGTCAACTGCCAAAGATGCCCTTAATCAGCTCTATAGAAGCAAAAACGATTGGCACCGCAAGCTAACTCTGCCTATTTCGGTTATCATCTTCTTCCTGATCGGCGCACCACTGGGAGCTATCATTAAAAAGGGAGGATTAGGAACTCCGATCGTTATCTCGGTAGCATTTTTCGTGATCTACTATATCATCAGCACTTCGGGCGAAAAGATGGCAAAAGAGGGTACATGGGACTCACTGACGGGAATGTGGATATCCACGATGGTGCTGGCACCTATTGCCGTATATCTGCTCATAAAAGCCACAAATGATGCTTCGCTGATTGATGTGGATTGGTTCTACAACAAATACCAGTGGCTCAAGCGCAAGAGTGCCCCCGTGTGGCTTCCAATAGCCAAGAGGATTACCTCGATGCCAGCATGGCGTAAGATGAGGGAGAGGGTAAAGGCCCGCAAAGCCAGAAAAGCATTGAAATAAAATTAACAGAGGTTGACTATAATGAACGGAAAAGATCTTCGTATAGTATTTATGGGTACGCCCGAATTTGCCGTTGCTTCGTTAAGACGCATCGTGGAGGAGGGGTATAATGTAGTAGCGGTAGTGACCACTCCCGACAAACCTGCGGGTAGAGGTCAAAAGATACATGAAAGTGATGTAAAGGTGGCGGCAAAGGAGTTGGGGTTACCGATTCTGCAACCAGAGAAGTTGCGCGATCCAGAGTTTGTAAAGGCGATGGAGGAGTTGAAACCCGATTTGGGGATTGTCATTGCCTTCCGCATGTTGCCTGAGCTTATCTGGTCGATGCCAAAGTATGGTACTTTTAATCTGCACGCATCACTACTGCCTCAATACAGAGGTGCAGCACCGATAAATTGGGCAATAATCAACGGCGAGGAGAAGACAGGCATCACAACATTCCTGCTCAACCACGAGATCGACAAAGGCGCGATCATAGGGCAAAAAGAGGAGCCTATTTTGCCAGAGGACAATATCGGTACGATGTACGACAAGCTGATGACGAAGGGTTGTGATTTGGTTGTAGAGACAATCGAGAAGATCGCTTCGGGCGATTACGATGCCATCGAGCAGATGCACATAGACGAATCGACTCTCAAGCCCGCGCCCAAAATCTTCAAGGAGGATTGTCGCATAGATTGGTCATGGAAGGGCGAGCGCATAGTGAATTTCGTACGCGGACTCTCGCCATATCCAGCGGCTTGGACACCGATGTATATTGATGGTGATGAGAAGAGTTCGGCAAAGATTTTCGAGGTGAAATTTGAGCCAAAGGAGTCTGCGATGAAGGTGGGAGAGATCACATCCGACAGTAGAGAGGAGATCGCGGTCAGATGCGCCGATGGATTGATTCACATTCTTTCGATGCAGATGGCGGGCAAACGAAGAATGAGCAACCACGACCTGCTATTAGGATTTAGAGATATTGAGAGTTATACTTGTAAATAATGATAAAGGCATCCTTGCGGGGATGCCTTTATCGTTACTTTAATTCCTTGCCCAACTGCAAGGCTTTCTCAAAATCGGGGATACCGTAGCCGTAATCCATATTAGGTGTAGAATAGTGACTTGAGCTGCGCTTAATGATATCCATAATCTCGAAAGCATTAAGTTCA
Source organism: Alistipes sp. (assembly GCA_017531305.1). Taxonomy (GTDB): domain Bacteria; phylum Bacteroidota; class Bacteroidia; order Bacteroidales; family Rikenellaceae; genus Alistipes. The sequence goes on along the minus strand of JAFXLG010000032.1, from coordinate 15,081 downwards.
GGCAACGCCTGCCACAAGCAAGCCACCATGCCACACAAGACAGGCGAGGAGATTGATGTTCCGAAAGAGAAACCTGTCTTACCGTTTTTCTTAATCACGTTCAAGCCCTCACATACCACATCGGGCTTAAATCGTCCATCATACGTCCCACCGCGCGAAGAGAAGAACAAAAGTTCCCTACCATTGGCAAATTTCTGCTCTGGCGGAAGAGTTGAATTACCAATCAAAGCCACAGAGCCAACCGTCAAAACATTTTCAGCATCGGCAGGGACAGAGATAGTCGAGAGTATCTCTTCACCACCATTTCCTGCTGCATGACAAAGCACCATACCTTTACCTGCCGCCATCGAAGCTGAGCGAGAGATCAGATGATCGCGACCATTACGCTCCCAAGCAGGGATTTTTACTCGCGTTTTACCATCGCCATCATATCCACCATATCCCAAAGAGGTATTGACAACATCTACGCCCACGCTGTCGGCAAACTCAATGGCTGCAGCCCAATTATCCTCCTCGATCATCTGCTCTGAGCCACCATCCTCCGACACAAACAGCCAATAAGAAGCATTAGGAGCTGTACCGACCATAATACCCTCCTTGTTTGCCATCATACATGAAGATACCTGCAAACCATGCTCATCAATCATATCGAATACCGAAACACCTGGCACAACAAAGTTTTTAGTGCCGATGATGTTTTTCTGATTAATCGCCTTCATCCTATCCAGATTATGAAATCCGCCATCTATAACGGCTATCATCATACCTTCACCACGATAACCAGCCTCATGCAACGGCACGCCGTTGATGGTATTTATCTGATCTTTAGCTACACCATAAAAAGCATCGGATTTATCGTTTTCCTTTTCGGGCAACTCATTTGAAGAATTACGCTGCACGTAACGCTCAACAGGTTTATTATATCGTGCAACACGCTCGACCTTCTTGACAAACGGCATAGACTCGACTTGCTGCAAAAGAGTAGTATCCTCACACTGCACAACTACGGTATTATTCCACTTGCTACGAAGAATTACATCCAAGCCCACAGATTCGATACGCTTGATGTATTTCGGGTTTACGGGAACATCCGTAATATCAATCTCGAAACCTTGACGCTCCCTACGCTCCAATGCTCGCTCAGAGAGGTATCGTTCGGGATGCTTAAGTTGATGCTCAATGTGAGCGTCACTGCCCTTATCCTTAAGCCAAATGCGATATTTATAATAGGGTGTAAAATCATCATTACCCTTAGCCTCTACATGACCGTATAAAATGGTCAAACCAAAAACCATTAATAAAGCTACGACTCTTTGCATAACAACGAAATTAAAATTTTACTACTAAGATGTTAATTACAACACAAATTCTCTTTTCTATTTTAGCTCTTCACCCAACTGCAAAGCCTTTTGAAAATCTGGTACACCATATCCCCACACACTATTAGGAGTATCTGATTTACTGCCACTACGTTTTACAATATCCATTATTTCAAAAGCATTCAGTTCTGGTAATGCTTGCCACAAACAAGCCACCATGCCGCACAAAACAGGAGTAGAGAAAGATGTTCCCACATTGAAACTTACTGTACCATTTTTCACCACTGTAAATAACGCTTGACTCATCACATCGGGTTTGATTCGACCATCATACGTTCCGCCACGTGAAGAGAAGAACAAGACATCGGTATTCTTATCTAATGCTGTTTCGGGTTTTTTATTCCTATCGCCATCAGCCATTTTTGCCACAGCACCAACAGACAAAATATTATCAGCATCAGCAGGCACAATAATGGTAGTCAAAATACCCTCACCGCTATTTCCTACACCGTTACACAAAATCATACCTTTTGCCGCCATCTTTGATGCTGTGCAAGAAACAAGATGAGTACGTCCGTCACGCTCCCATGAAGGGATAGCAACACGAGGCTCTCCAAACGCCTGAAAACCCATTGATGAATTTACCATATCAACACCAACACTATCGGCGAACTCAACTGCCGCCACCCAATAATCCTCCTCAACAGGCTGTTCCGATGTTGTATCTTCGGCTACTATTAGCCAATAAGCAGCTTCAGGTGCTGTACCAACCATAACATTGGGTTCATTAGCCATCATACACGAAGCAACCGACAAACCATGGTCATTCAACATATCATACACCGAAATATTGGGTGCAACATAGTTCTTCGTACCGAGTATCCTCTCTCCACTCACAAAATTAATTCTATCTTGATTAGTGAATCCTGTATCCAGCACAGCTATCACCATTCCATTACCACGATAACCCTCATCATGCAAAGCCACGCCATTGAGTTTGTTGATATGACTTTGTCCCATACCATAGAAATTCTCACCTTTTGAATTTTCGGTAGCAGGCAATGGAGTAGACGCTCGCCCTTTCTCACAATAATCTACAGGTTTATCATATCGCGCAACACGCTCGACCTTCTTAACAAACGGCATAGACTCGACTTGCTGCAAGAGGGTAGTGTCCTCACACTGCACAACTACAGTATTATTCCACTTACTGCGCAGAATTACATTCAAACCCACAGACTCAATACGCTTGATGTATTTCGGATTTACGGGAACATCCGTAATATCAATCTCGAAGCCTTGACGCTCGCGGCGTTGCAACGATCGCTCAGAAAGGTATCGTTCGGGATGCTTTAGTTGACGCTCCACTTGGACATCGCTTCCCTTATCCTTAAGCCACACGCGATATTTATAGTATGGAGTAAAATTCTCATCCTGCTCGGCATACGCTCCACATACAGAAAAGAGCAAAAATGCAGAAATCAATAACTTTTTCATGATTTTTCGTTTTAAAATTTTGCAACTAAAAAGTTCATCACAACACAAATTTAGGAAAATAAAAATAAAATTTACAACTTTCAGATGCATTATTTTACGCCCGCATTCGGGGGGGGTAAACCACTGATTATCAACGATATATAAAAACAAAAAAAATCACTCCCACAAAAGATGTAGAAGTGATTTTTGATCAATATTTGAGCTAAAAGCTCTTACTTACTCGCTTGGCTCAGATCATTACTTTATCTCCCAAACGCCGCCTTCACCGAAGACGCCATCAACCCACTTGTCGAGCAAACCAGCACGCAAACCGAGATCCATCATATTGTAGCGGCGGCGGATATGGCGAACAAACGGTACATCGGCTTTCATCTGCGCCTTAGAGATACCTACATCCTCTGGCTTAACGGGCGCACCTACGATAGAGAGCGAGCGATACATCTGATCGAAAGTATAACACTGCGCCTGAAGTTTAGCCTTCAAGTCGAGCCAATTATCCTTAAGCAAATTCAGCTGACGGCGGACACCCTCTTTATCGTCATATTTTGCCATAACCTCCGTAACACCCAACTCTGCAAATGGCAGACCACGGAACAACTCCTCAGCCTCGTGACGCACCTGATCGGCACTCTTCCATGCATTAACGGCAGCATCGACATCCAACTGAGTGAGGTCGCTCTTATACATTTGGTCGAACATTGCACACATCATCAACGTGCCTACGCTGACCTGAAAACCATGCGATGGGGTAACACCTTGATAGGTGTGATTGCGCATGTTCCAAAGGTGGCTGAAGAGGTGATCAGTACAAGACGCTGGTCGCGAAGAACGTGCCGCCTGCATAGCAAAGCCACTGAGCATAAGTCCCTCGACAAAAGGGGCAATAGCTTCGGGCTTGAGAGCTGCAACACCTTCTGGATCAGACAATGCAGCCTTCAGACCATCTTGCGAGATATGCCATGCAGCATCGTGAATCGGCTCAGCACCTACGAAATCGGCAACAATCCACTCAGCTCCAGCGGGGATTTTAGCCGCCAAATCGGCATAACCTGCAGCAGTCATCTCGCGCGGAGCTTTAGCCATCACGCCAACATCTGCCAAAATTGCCTTAGGGGCGGGGCAGGTGAAGGTCTGCTTCATGTTTTTATAGGTAATCGAAGCTCCAAACGAAGAGTAGCCATCAACCGAAGCGGCTGTCGCCACACACATATATGGGCGAGACTGATGATGAGAACAGAGCTTACACAAGTCATTTATCGTACCAGAGCCTACCGAAACTGCAATAGCATCGGTTTTATACAAACGCTCATCCAGCATCTCGATAAAATGCCACTCAGCATGAAGATGTGGGTCGGTGAAGATATAAGGCTCTTCGCACTCAACGCCAGCCGACTGCAAATAACCATAAACCGCCTCGCCCGCAGCACGCCAAGTATTCTCATCTGCCACGACCAAAGCTCTTTTTTCAGGAAACTGCTCCTTAAATATCTGTGGGACACGATCCAAAATATCAATACCGATCTCCATAGCCGAAGTATCGGTAGCAGCAGCCAACGCCGCAGCAACTTGTGGATTTTTACTCATAGTATTATATTTTATAAACTCATAATTTCAGCTTTTCACAATGGCAAATTTCTTGGCTCAAATGCATTTTAAAGCTAAAGTCGTATCTACTCCTGCTTCGGACGAATTAACTACTTCACGAGAAGTTTATAATCGAATTTAGGATCTGGCTCCTGATTTTCGCCTCTCGGTCTAAACATATTTCTGCCATAAGGCTTATATTCGCCTTTAGGGCAACCTACCACAACAAAGAACAATCGTTCAGCATCTTTAGGTAATTTATAGCTGATTTTACCATCGTATTCACTCATCGAAGCAGAGTATTCGGCATCTCCAGCGGCATTGACAGCTACCAAGCCATAGCGGAATGCGGCTTTCTCGGGGTCCGAATCACCCTTAAATTGGAGTTTAATCTTTGCACCCTTTTTCTCTATCGGAATCTCCACTACATTGAAGCCATAGATCTCTGGAGCAAAACCCTCGGCAGGAGTCCAAACCCCAGACTCCTTATCCATCGGAGTGGAGAATTCGCCCACAAACTTACGATGAGACTCTTTGACTCTAGGGAAATCAAATGTGATTAGACGACTATAGCAATCGTACATCTCATCCGAAAACTGATCTACGGTCAAATCAAACATTTTCATATATGTAGATGCAGGATCCTCACCTCGGCGACCTGCTCGGAACAGATCGGCAATAACACCCAAACCTCGTTTCATACTCCAATACTCAAGCACATAGGGAGAGTGGTAGATATTGGAGCCATGAAGGAAACGAAGATGAAATTTCTTTTTAAAATCCTGAAGGTGATAATTTTCGTCTGTAGTCCATTCGGGATTTACATTCCACAACATCCATTGCGAAGTCATCTCGAAAATACCGCCACCACCCCAAGACTGACCTGTACCATCGCACGAAATCTGAGATTGGAAGCTATGTCCGAGTTCATGAGCAATGCAATTAAGTTTCTTATCTTGGATACGGTTAGGCGACACCCACAACGCACCGATCACATTATCATACGAACCACCATACGCAGTCCCCTCCAATGAATAGTTCAGCATCACCATCATACGATAGCGTTCAGACTTAGAGCCTGGAAGAACAAATTTCATTTTATCGCGATAAACTGCATAAAACTCTTCGAGGCGTTTAAGAAGATTATCCAAATCAACCTTCATATTACGTCCCTCCAAATCGGGAGCCTTAGAAAGATCCGCTCCAAAGCCTTTCTCCCAAAATACTACAAAATTTTCGGTGGTAGCCATACGATGATAGCTCCACTTGGATTCTGGGTTGTTAAAATCATCTTTACGGAACTCATTTGGAATATAAATTTCCTTCCCTTCTGGCACCAAAGATTCTTGTGCCATCACGCCACAATATGTCATCGCCGACAACATAAAGAGCATAATTTGTCTCATCACACGTTTCATATCCAAAAATTTAAGGTTTTTCAAGAACAAATTTATATCTTTTATTCGAGTTTTACAAGATATTCATAACCACAAAAAAGCAGAATACCGTAGTATCCTGCTTCTTATACAATATCAATAATAGATTATTTTACATTTCGTTCAATATAAGAGGTATAATCCTTAATTACGGGAGTGTATTCTTCGTGTGCCATAAGTGGCGAAGAGATCAAGAAATCCGCCGATGAACGATTGATCGCCGTAGGGACATTATAGAGTGTGGCTAAACGCAGCAGAGCCTTGACATCCACATCGTGAGGTTGGGCTGACATAGGATCCCAAAAGAAAATCAACATATCAATCTCGCTTGCAGCAATTTTAGCACCCAACTGCTGATCACCGCCCAAAGGTCCCGACTTAAGCATAGTAATGTCAAAACGAGCATTTGCAGTATCCTTACTACGGCGCGACATGAGAGTCTCTGCCACAATCCTACCCGTTGTACCTGTGCAAACTAAGCGATGCGAGAGAAGTTTCTCCCAATTCCATGCAACCCACTCAGCCAAATCGTGCTTCATTGCATCGTGAGCAACCAAAGCCACTGTCAATCTTTTCTTTTCCATAGTTTCATCCTAATTTATGAATCTCCGTATGAGATTCTGTTTCTTTTTTACCTATAAATACATTGCAAATATAGGGATTTTATTGACACGGTATGTTCTGAAATTGTAAAATTTTCTTCTTCCGCAAAAAATGCGCGCCTCATTATCCGTAAGACGCGCAATATTTCGATGCATAAATTTCAGTGTTATAATTTCAATACTATAAAGATAACGTCACTCCACCGAGCGTAAGCGAGGAATGGAGTCTCTAACGGGATTTTTAGGGTAGAGATGCCAATCAGCACTCGTTGCACTCGGCTGTGGCATGACTTAAACATTGAGTTACAAAACTACGAAAATTTTATCTTATCCGTTTAATAATCTCTCCACCACGCACTATGGCAGCCTCATTCTGAGGCAAGAAACGTAATGCTCGCTCGGGTAGCGATTTCCTTAAACCCTCGATTACATTCTCCATCTGAACGATCGGGCGCACCTTAAGATATCCGCCAAGAATCATGGTATTGAACATTTTGGATTGTCCCGTACGGGCGCACTCAGCCGCAGCATCTATGGAATAAACCTCAATATCTTCGCGCGTAGGTGCCGAAACAACTCCGTTGGTATCATAAATCAAAACCCCTCCTGGGCGAATCAGTGGCTCAAATTTATCGAGCGACTGCTGATTCAAGATAATCGCTGAATCAAACACGTTAGCAATAGGAGAAGAGATCTTACGATCGGAAAGAATCACCGTAACATTGGCTGTACCACCACGCATCTCAGGACCATACGAAGGCATCCACGACACCTCATAATCCTGCATAACACCCGAATAGGCAAGAATTTTACCCATAGATAAGACTCCCTGACCTCCAAAACCAGCTATAATAATTGTCTCTTTCATAATCTATACTCTATTTAGGCAGCGTTGATGACTTAATATCTCCAAGAGGATAGGCGGGAACGAGATTCTCCTCCATCCAACGATTCGCCTCAACAGGCGAAAGCTTCCAACCACTACTACAAGCAGCGACAACCTCAACCAGCGAATAACCATTGCCCGCGAGCGAATTTTCAAACGCCTTACGGATAGCTTTCTTGCACTTGCGCACTGCAGCTGGAGTATGTACGCTTTGACGTGTGAGGTATGTGGCTCCATCCAAATGGGCTAACATATCGGCTATCTTATATGGGAAACCATTCAATGCAGAGTCGCGACCACATGGGGTAGTAGCACTCTTCATTCCAAGAAGGGTAGTAGGCGACATCTGACCACCAGTCATGCCATAGATCGCATTATTGATAAAGATAGTGACGATATTTTCACCTCGTGCTGCGGCATGAATGGTCTCGCCTGTACCTATGGCTGCCAAATCGCCATCGCCCTGATATGTAAATACAAGGTTTTGCGGATGCAGGCGTTTGACTGCAGTAGCTACGGCGCATGCTCTACCATGGGCGGCCTCAACCCAATCCACATCGATATATTTATATGCAAAAACAGAGCATCCTACGGGCGAAACAGCTATCGTATTGGACTCCAAACCCATCTCATCGATAACCTCTGCGATAAGTTTATGAACCGTACCGTGGCTACATCCAGGGCAATAGTGCATAGTAGTATCTGTGATAAGGCGTGGCTTATCATAGACTTTATTCTCAGCTTTAATAATATCTTCTGCCATAACTCACTACTTGATTAATTTAGACTTCAGCACATCAAGCACCTCATCTGGATTAAACAAAATACCTCCCATACGTCCATAATGCTCAACAGGAGCTAAGCCGTTAACCGCCAAACGGACATCTTCGACCATTTGTCCTGCATTTAACTCCGCCGATAGGAAGCCTTTAACACCTCTTTGGGCAAGGCTCTTAATCGCCTCCGTAGGGAATGGATAAAGCGTAATAGGACGCAACAAACCGAGTTTAATACCCTCCTCTCGCGCCATCTCGACAGTAGCCGAACAGATACGGGCAGATGAGCCATAGGCTACGATAACATAATCGGCGTCCTCACACTCAATCTCCTCCCAACGAGCCTCGGCTGACTCAATGGCTCGATATTTTGCCTGCAGGCGGAGATTAACCTCTTCCATCTCTGCAGAATCCATAAACAGTGATGTGGCAATGTTACGCTCCTTACGCTTGCCCTTACCGCAGGTTGCCCATGAGCCATATCGCTCGGCAATCTCTTCATCGCTAAAGCGAGGTCGCTGCTCCGAAAGGACAACCTTCTCCATCATCTGACCGATAGCACCATCAGCCAAGATCATTGAAGGGATGCGATATTTAAATGCAAGATCAAATCCCAAACCTACGAAATCATACATCTCCTGCACCGAGGCTGGAGCAAGGACTATCAGATGATAGTCGCCATGACCGCCACCCTTACAAGCCTGAAAATAATCACCTTGTGATGGCTGAATAGTACCCAAACCTGGTCCACCACGCTGGCAATTTACAACCAAGCATGGCAGTTCGCACGCTGCCAAATAACTCAAGCCCTCGCACATAAGACTCACGCCCGGGCTTGATGAAGAGGTCATCACACGTTTACCTGTTGTAGCTCCGCCATACACCATATTGATAGACGAGAGTTCCGATTCGGCTTGAAGAACAACCATACCTGTAGTCTCCCATGGGCGGAGCTCCATCAGAGTCTCCATAACCTCAGACTGAGGAGTGATAGGGTAGCCGAAATATCCGTCACAACCATAGCGGATTGCAGCATGGGCAATAACCTCATTGCCCTTCATGAGTTTAATATCTTTAGCTGCCATAACTATTCTACTTTTTGACGATAAACAACAATACAACTGTCTGGGCATATAATAGCACACGAAGCACATCCCGTACAACTGTCGGGCTGAGCCATCATGGCATAGTGATATCCTTTCCCATTGACCTTCTCAGATAATGCCAACACATCGCAAGGGCAAGCCGAAATACAAACTTCGCAACCCTTACAACGCTCCTCGGCAACAACGATAGTACCTTTAATCTTTGCCATAATATCACATATTTATTGACAACAAATTTAATAATTTTAATTTATTTTCAACCCCATTGTACTAATTTTTATCCAAATTTTCCAAAATACGTAGCTATCATTTTACCTTTCAACTGACTATATCCAGATCCCAAAAGCGAGGTTAAAAACAAAAGTATGACAAAATAATAAGCCTTAGAGGTTGTCTTGTATGGAAAAATTCGCCATATTTGCGTAAAGAATTTAAATCGTAAATTAATTATCATGAGAATCAAACCGATATATTTGACATTATGTCTGGCGATCAGCCTTCTATCAGCCTGCAGAAGCTCAAACCCAGAATTCACATTTCACAATTATGAGCAAGAGTTCGCGACAAAGCAGCCTTATTCGATAAAATACTCATTCATACATATTACAAATGCTTACCCAAATTCTACGTTGGAGAAGATCGAGAATTTTAATAGAAAAGTATTTTTTGAACTGGAGGGAGATATACCAAGATCGCTAGAAGAGTGCATCAAGCTTTCATGCGACAAATTCTGCCAAGAGTATAGATGTGACGAAAAACGAATAGGCGAAAGCACTTATGAACTAACTAAAAGTTCTTCTATCGAAGTCTATGACCAAACTTTGGCATACACAATCGAGGCATATCAATATACAGGCGGTGCGCATGGCATGACATGGCTTCATGGGTTGAATTACTCGTTGGAGAATGGGGAATTATTAGGGTTGGATGATTTCTTCACAAAGGAGCAGCAGGAGAAGTTGCCAAAGGCTCTGGTATTGCTGCTCTGTTGGCAGAAAGGTCTTGACGGTATAGATGAGGCTGAGCTTGAAAAGATGGGATACGACCCGAAGGCGATAGTGGCAACCGACAACTTCAGGGTAACATCGACAGGCATAGAGTTCCTATATAACCCATACGAAATAGGAGCGTACTCGCTGGGGAAAACCATCATAAAATTGCCATACGCCATGATTGACCAATTGCTTGAACTATAAACTAATAAGATATGAAACTTAGACTATTTTTAACCCTAACACTGCTCGGCACGATTCTCTCATGTCAGGCATCAGATTCGCAGCAACGCGCAAACGACAAAGGAAGCGACTCTGCGATAACAATTACTCTTGATAAGGATAACTGCTGGCAAACCATCGAAGGATGGGGTAGTTCACTCTGCTGGTGGGCACATATGTGTGGTCGCTGGGAGGAGAAGAAGGTGGATGAATTGCTCGACCTGATTATCTCGGAGGATGGACTCAACATGAACATATTCCGTTATAACATCGGTGGTGGAGATGATCCTTCGCACGCCGATGGACACATGGTCAAAGGTAAAGGTAAAAGAGCCGAGATGGAGGGATTTAAGGCGGCAGAGGATGCACCATACGATTGGAATGCAGATCGTGGTCAACGTAACGTCTTGCTCAAGATCAAGGATCGCCGCGCGGATGCTGTATTCGAGGCATTCTCAAACTCTGCTCCATATTGGATGACAATTAGCGGTTGTGCGGCAGGTCATAAGGATGCAATGAAAGATAATCTAAAGCCCGAATATCACGCAATGTTCTGCGACTATCTGATTGACGTATGTAAACACTACAAGGAGAAGTATGGGGTAGAGTTTAAGACACTTGAGCCATTCAACGAGTCAACAAGTAACTATTGGTATTACGAAGGCTCTCAGGAGGGTTGTCACTTCGATGCTGAGACTCAGGTAAAGTTACTCAGAGTCCTCTATCCGAAGTTGAAGGCTTCGAGGCTTAATACTGTAATTGCCGCTTCAGATGAGACAAATCTGCGCTCGGCGATAAAGGTCTGGAAGGAGTATTCGAAGCATCCCGACATTATGGCGATGGTAAAGCAGTTTAACACCCACACATACTCTGGAACCAATAGCGAGCGCGAGGAGCTTCACCGATTGGTAAGCGCAACCGACATGGAGTTCTGGCAGTCGGAGAGTGGTCCGCAATGGGATGAAGAACTACACCCAAAGGGCAGAAGTAGCTTTGAGAACAACCTCTATATGTCTAAGAAGTTATTCCGCGATATGAGAATCATGCGCCCTCAAGCATGGTTGGATTGGCAATTGATTGAACCAGGAAGTGACACATGGGGGTTGATCGTTAGCGACTTCGCCAAGCAGGAGTATAAAATCACGAAGAACTACTATGTCAGAATGAACGTGACACGCTTTATCAAGCAAGGTTATACACTACTAGCTACCGAGGATGAAAATACTTTGGCAGCAAAGAGTCCCGATGGTAAAGAGATCGTATTGGTGGTACTCAACGTAGAGAACAAGCCTTTTGAGCTGAAGGCTGACATCTCATCATTCGGCAAGATTACGCCTAAAGCTACGCTTTATCGCACATCGAGAAGTGAGGATTGCCAAAAGTTGGATCCGTTAAAGATCTCAGGCAAGAAAATAGCATATACAGCTCCAGCAATGAGCATTTCCACATTGATTATCAAAACGAAATAGATGATCTGATTTATAAAAAAATACCTTCGCAACATTTAAGTGCCCCCAAAAGTTTTTTGTCCAAACTTTTGGGGACACTTCATTTTCTGAGCTGTTGATGAGGATTGAACTCACGGATGCTGACGCACCCGTAGGGGTTATATTTATATTCCTCCTAAATCCTCCTTTGACAAAGGAGGACTTTGGAGGTCGAGAGTTCTATGCTATCTTTGAATCTTTCCCCAAACAAAAAAAGCCACCCAAACGGATGGCTTACTGAGCTGTTGATGAGGATTGAACTCACGACCTCTTCCTTACCAAGGAAGTGCTCTACCCCTGAGCTACAACAGCATTCATCTCTTAAAGAGCGGTGCAAAAATATGAAACAAATTCGAATCAACCAAAAATATCGACATTTTTTAACATTCAAGCACCGTTTTTTATGGATATTACACTTTTTAAAACTAATTTTGCCACTCAAACACATTAATACTAATGGATAAACAAGGTAAAATATCGGCATTACTGCCTTTGGTGGTATTTTTGGGAGTATATCTGATTGGCTCAATCATCGCAAACGATTTTTATAAAATTCCGATTACGGTAGCTGCCATGGCAGCTTCGATAGTAGCGATCATGATGACCCGCAAGCCACTATCGGAGAGTATTGGAGATTATAGTCGCGGGGCTACGGATATGAATATCATGCTCATGATATGGATATTTGTTTTGGCAGGGGCATTTGCAGCATCGACAAAGCAGATGGGGGCAGTAGATGCTACGGTGGCATTGACCTTAAAATGCGTGCCTGCCGAATTCCTACCCGCTGGAATCTTCATTGCATCTTGTTTCACATCCATATCAATTGGAACATCAGTCGGCACCATAGTGGCATTGACGCCCATTGCTTCAGCACTTGCCCAACAAACAGGATGTGATGTGGCGTGGGTGGTTGCGATAGTTGTCGGAGGAGCTTTATTCGGCGATAACCTATCGTTTATTTCCGACACTACAATCGCTGCGACACGCACACAGGGGTGTAATATGCGCGACAAGTTCAGGACTAACCTTCTGATCGTAACACCAGCTGCCGTTATAACGCTATTGGTGTATATTTTCACTAATCAACAGACAATAGAATATGTCGAGCAGGAGCAAGTCACCGAATGGTACACGATAATCCCATATTTGCTGGTACTGATAGCTTCGGCATTAGGTACAAACGTCTTGTTGGTATTGGTGATGGGTATCATCTCATCGGGTGTAATAGGTCTTTTGGCGGGTAAGATGAGTCTGCTCGATTGGACATCGGTTATGGGTGAAGGTATCGGTTCGATGGGGGAGTTGATCATTATCACAATGATGGCAGGAGGTATGTTGGAGATGATTCGCATCAACGGCGGCATTGACTACATCATCTCTCGTCTGACACGAAGAGTTCGTTCTCGCCGAAGAGCCGAGTCGGCTATCGCCTCGTTAGTAATTTTCGCAGATATCTGTACGGCAAACAATACAGTTGCTATTATCTCTGTGGGAGGAATTGTGCGTCAGATCGCTCAGAAGTTCGGCATATCGGCACGCCGCACGGCAAGTTTGCTGGATACATTCTCATGTATGATTCAAGGCATAATCCCATATGGCGCACAGCTTTTGATGGCGGCAGGGTTGGCGGCTATATCTCCTGTGGAGATTATTCCACACCTTTATTACCCATTCATCATGGGAGGTTTTGCAATATTGGCAATAATCATTCAACGACCTAAATACAATTAAAATTTGCAGCAATGAAACGAGGTATAATTCTGGTATTTATGATTTTTTCGGTTTTGGGAACAATAGCACAACCCAAAGCCAAAAACACTACTGACAAGACTCTGGAGCTAAGCAACAACAAAATCTGCGTCAAACAAGACCTGACCAGAGGTGGTGCAATATACTATATATCAAAGAGTGACGAAGAGCGAAATATCGTAAACATATACGATGAGGGACGATATATCCAGCAGTCATATTACGCAGGCAATAACATAGATCGCCAAGCCGAGGGACAAGCCAAAGCGTGGTCCCCATGGGCATGGAATCCTATTCAGGTGGGGGATAACGCCTACAACAGAGCCCAAATATTGGAATCTTGGCAGAAGGGCAACCAAACTTACGTCAAATGTATCCCCATGCAGTGGGATATGAATGGTATGCCAGCGCAAGCCACCATGGAGCAATGGACCACGATTAAAGGCAACGTAATAAAGGTTCGCAATCGTTTAGTTTGTAGTCGCACGGATGATATTTATGGCGAGGGGGTAGTTTGCTCGCAAGAGATTCCTGCCGTATATGTAATATCTGCGCTAAAGAATCTATACTCATATTTCGGAGACAAGCCTTTCAGTAATCAACCTATAAGGTCAACCGAAGTAAAACAACTCATATTGAATGATCCTGAACATTTCTGGGGATTATATCGTGATGCTTCGGAGCAATGGATGGCTTTTGTCGATGACTCGAATTGGGGGTTGGCGGTTTATTCGCCTACAGCCGAAGCCTTTTTGGCTGGAAGATTCGACTCTTTTCTTGAGGGAGATGAGCATCATGTTGCCTGTTCATACATAGCTCCAATAAGACAGGAAGCCCTGAAAAAGGATTCGGTAATGGAGTATGAATACTATCTGGTGATCGGAACTTTGGATCAGATGCGAAAAAATATCTATAAATTTAAACGTAAGCAAAAATAAAACTATTATATTTGCAGAAAGTTAGACATTTAACGCCTAACGATGGATTGATTTTTTTAATAATCAAATTAAATACTACTTAAATTATGAAGAAAATTTTTACATTTTTGATGTCAGTTGTTGCATTGATGTCACTTGCATCATGTGGCAGCAACGCTCCAAAGCAGTGTGATGCTTGCAAGGAGCTTTTGCCTGTAGGCTTGCAGTTGTATTCTGTTCGTGACGATATGGCTCAGGACTTCAAGGGTACACTTCAGAAGGTTAAGGATATGGGTTATGCAGGCGTGGAGTTTGCAGGTTTGTTCGACAACTCACCTGAGCAGGTTAAGGCTTGGTGTGCAGAGATCGGTTTGAACCCAATTTCAGCTCACGTGCCATTGGCTGATATGTTGGCTGACATTGACAAGGTTATCGCTGATTACAAGACTATCGGTTGTAAGTATATCGTAGTTCCTTACGTTACAGAGGAGCGTCGCCCAGGTGG
>JAFXLG010000031.1 GCA_017531305.1 Alistipes sp. | reverse complement strand
TCGCTTATCATCCCATTCGTAGTAGCCTACATTGCTTACTTCTGGCGTCAGATGGATAAGAAATCATTGACAACAGAGGAACTTGACCATAGCGAAAAATACTAAATCTATTTTCGATATACATAAAGGAGTGCAAATTGCACTCCTTTATTGTTTGCCATTGGATAGTTTCTTTGATGAGTAGAAAACATCTGACACTTAGGTGTTCATAACCAATTTGGTTTACACATTGGTTTACACAAATGCCTCTAAAACCACCGAAAGCCACCGAAATAGGCACAAAAAAAGCAGTCATCATTTATGATAACTGCCTGATAATCAAGTGACTCCGACAGGATTCAAACCTGTAACCGCTTGATCCGTAGTCAAGTACTCTATTCAGTTGAGCTACGGAGCCATTTGCTGATTGCGAGTGCAAATATAGGGTGATTTTTTATTCTATGCAAACTTTTTAGCCGATTTTTTCAAAATATTTTTCCTCTCGATAATTAACACAATGTAAATCAGCTCATTAATTTTCCTATTCCATAACCACAAAAAAGGGAGCATCCAGCCAGATGCTCCCATATCCAGAGAGATTAAACGCTATAACGCCACCACCTCAAACAACTCGCCATCGTATTTTTTCTCCAATCGCAAAGAAAATCCTTTCACTTTAAGATCCTGACCGCTTAATGTCGCTATAACCTCGCCATTACAGCCTCGCTTTACCTGATACGTTTTCTTTGGATCAAGATATGGTATTCTTACGACCCGACAATTCTCATAAGAACCTTGGTTAAACACTCCGACAACTCCTCCGCTTCGGCTCTCGGTATTGATTCGACAAAATGCATCCCACTCGCCCTCGCGTGGCTCAGCGAATCCTGGGACATCCTGTCTAAAGGACATATATCCATGACGAGCCTCCAGAGCTTTCAGCCAATCAGCCCACGCCTTATACTCAGCACGCTCTTGAGCCGATAGCTGTCGTGGGTCGCCAAGCATTATTGGAAGTGATCCCGCGAGCGACTTGAGGTTCAAAATATGATCCGCGCCGTTCATATTCAGATTTCCAATCACGAGCGATGTTGCTGGCAAGGCTGGAGTACGTCCCCAAGCCAAATCTCTTATGCGCAGACTGCCAAGCGGAGCCGAATTCTCCACATTCGAGAGCCAATTACCTTCAGCGTGTTTTGCAATGCCATAATCCATAAGCTGAAGCTTACCAGCTGTCTCAAATGTGCAGTCAATAAAGAGATCAGGAGCCTGACGATGAAGTTCATCGAAAAGCTGCATGCAACGGCTATAAATCACATCGAACGACTCCTCTCTATCGCGATGATGAGGGTGATCCGTAGCACAGCATCCAGAATGATTTACATCGTGAACATATGCACTTGTAGCTATTGCCAAATCCAACTTCACATAAGCCAAGCCATATTCTCGCCAAAGCCTAAGGAGTGTCTCCTTGATATAATCATACCAATCGGTTCCCATACAGGCTGTACGCCACACCGAGCTATGAGGATTGTGAAGGTCGGTGATATTGCCATTAGCATCTTTAATAAACCACTCTGGATGATTCTTATAGGGTTGTGATGTAGTATCGGCTATGGCAAGGCTAACCCATAGACCAGGCTTCATACCGAGCTTCTTGATGTAGTCAAAGACAGGCTTCAGCCCATTCGGGAACTTGTTTTTATCTACCGCCCAATCGCCTCGACCGCCCACTGCAGGGTCAATGTTAATCTGCCAACCATCATCTATTACAAACTCCTCGACACCACACTCAGCGGCTGCCTTAGCTAAGTCGTATATCAACTCTTCGTTGATCTCTGTTCGGAATGGATGCCATGTGTTATAGACAAACATCGGCTTCTTTTTCAACTCTTCGATGCGTATTCCCATATGGCGGCGCACATAGTCCTGCACCGATGTATTTACAACCAGATAAGGATCTTGTGTACCATGATACAAAGCAGTAAAAACAGCAGGGCTCTCCCAACTTTCACCCTTCTTGAGCCAACGGCGGAATGGATAGTCCTGATCTGGATGAGTCACTCCTGCCATTATGGTCGAGCCATCGGTAAAAACAGATGTACGCTTCAACACTCCGATTGCCTCGTTACCGATTGCCATACCCATACCACCATGCTGAGTATTATGCACTACGATAAGCGGATCATCCCAATTGCCGATATATTTTCCCAAGCTCTTATTTCGGGCATAGGTGTGCATTACCCAAGACTCAACATAATTAAGATTAACCCTAAGATCCTCAACATTCACGCCCTCTAATTTGACATCCTCCTCGCCAAGATTAGTTACCCTTATAGTCTTGCGAACTACAGGCAGATTGGGATATGCCATATAGACAAGCTCCACGCATAACTTACCCTCCTTATCCTGAAAAGCGATAGATACACCCTTACCGCCATCTTTGGTTGTCACCTCGTGGTTTGCAATTTGAGTCCAATCACTACTTCCCGAATATGATTTATCATTCGCCAAGAAAGAGAACTCATGAGAGCCACCATGCACATATCCTACACCGTGCGAGTGCAGAGCGTATTGTTTAGTTAGGATATGTCCGTTGGAGATATCTATCTCGCGCTTGATTACTCCGTTGTCAAGCATTACCTGCTGAGCCGAAAGTGGCAAGAATCCCAACGCAAGGATTAACGAAACAAGGATTTTCTTCATGGTATTTAAATAAGTTAGTTAAGGGCTGGTATAGTTAGGAGGATTGAATCCTCTAGGCTTCTGTAAAAAAGCCTTTTAATGAACATCCCCGCCGAAGATATGCTCCAGCTCATGGGCAAGACTCTCGGCATCGAGATCTCGCGCCACAATTTTACCTTCGGGCGATATTAGGAATGAAGAAGGTATAGATTGCAAGCCATAGGTCTTGGCTGCTGACTGTGGCGAATCGGTATCTATGGCATTGAGCCACAATAGTCCATTCTGCTCGACATAAGCCTTCCAGCGAGCCTGCTCCTTATCGAGCGATATGGCTAAAACCTCGAAGCCCTGCAAAGCATATTTCTCATACAAGACCTTCAGTTGAGGCATCTGCTCAAGACATGGCTCACACCATGTTGCCCAGAAATCGACAAGCACCCATTTGCCTCTGCCGCAGACCTCCTTCAGATGCATGGTATCACCCGAAAGACTCTCCACCTCGGCATCTAAAAAATTTTTGCCGATCTCGATCTTCTCAAATATCGAGATATACTTTTCGAACTCACGCATCACGCTCAAGTTCTGCATCTGCTTGGAGAACTGCCCGAAACGCACTCTCATATCCTCGGCAGTCATCCCGCGCACCTCGTACGAAAGGAATAGCTCCACACCGATGATATTATCCAGATTATCGCTTATGGCGGTGGCTATGGCATCGTGATGTTTGAATGTCAGCGACTCGTACTCCTCTTGAGCCGTCTCCTTCTCGAAATCTATATTCATCGCCTGCTCGGCAAGAGCCGATATACGTTTGAGAATAAGATTATATTTATCGTTGATAGGTCCGCCCTCGACCATATATCCCGAAGGGCGTTGGGGTTTAAGCTCAAGTTTAGCCTTCTCTGCAAGAAATACCGCCAAGGCATTGCCATTATCATCACAGATGAACGCTGTTCGTGGCTCTGTAACTTCACCTTTGAGATGGAAGGTATTATCATCTCCCACTTTTGCACGAGCCAAGGTGTCGATCTGAGTATCCTCCACCACCAGATAGACCTCGCTGGCAGCGTTGTCGCTCAACTTACCCCTGATATCAACCGAGATCGCTTGACTGCATGAGCATAGAATCGCCCCAAGAAAGAGCAAGAGAAGAATTTGCTTGATATGTTTGATACTTGGCATCGACATAATTGACATCTACGCAAAAATAATAAAATTCTTGCAAACCATGAATCAAAACGACAATATATGTAATTTATTATCTCTCGCCCGAAGAATTACGGTATTATATAGTTTAATATTCTAAAGATAACCTAATAAATACTAAATTCATATATCTTTTATCGAGCTTGCTTCTTCAAAAAAAACTCTTTTTCAAGTCCATCTTGATTCCACTTGCCTCAATCTGCTTTTTATAGTCAGGATCGTCTAAACGATCGATGTCTATAACGATATAAGGTGAATGCAGAGACTTATTCATCCCCTTTGGCGAAATTTTGCCCTTTACTCCATACGGGTTTTTGGCAGCTCGCTCGGCAGCGGTGATGCAGTAGGCTCGTTCCACAGTTGTCACAAACCTATCACCTTTGAGTGTAAATACCTCTGAATCTTTTAGTGCCTTACGCGTGAATGGCTCGATCAATACCTTATACCACACACAAGCCGCTGCATAACGTCCCATGCCATAATCCAGATGAAAACCATCTCGAGTAAGATCCTTCGGTGGATTATTACACGTATTACGCAACGCCTCTATAGCCACACCCGAAGGGATCAGATAATCGAAATATGGAGTCTGCTCATATACTTTGCGTGCTGTAGCGACTATGGCGTTAGTCATCGTATCTTGATTACTATCATAACGCTTGAAATCACCATGTGTAGAGTTTCGAGAGTAGCTCCAAGTCATATGCCACGCCAGCTTAGCATTTGGCTGATACTTGCGTACGATCTTGACCAACTCATCCAAATAGGGTTGGTAGCTCTCCCATCTACCCGAGTGACCCGACACTTGCTGCATGGTGATGATATCCCACTCGCCCATCTTCAGAGCATATTCCATGGTGCGAAGTTCGCTATCCTTTTTCCACTCATGTGTTTTATCAGAATGAGGATCGTAGGAATCATAATCGTAGTGATAGAATTGATAACTTGCATTATTCTGACTGTACTCCCTCACGTGACGCTCCAGAGAACACCCTCCGATATAGAGTCTTGCTAACTCCACATTCTCACAACCGAGCTGGTACACAAATTTTGGTAGATACTCCATAGCATCATCCGAGAAACTGTTGCCAATGGCAAGGATTCTTAGCTTACCATCACCATTGGTGTCGGTTGTTGGGCGTTTAGCCTCTACGGCTACTACAGAGAGCAGTAAGCCGACAAGCAATAAACATTTGAAAGCAAAAACTCTTTTCATAATACATTCTATTTGTTATCGTTGGGTCCGCTGATCATCGAGAGTACATCTTCTATCGTAAGCTGATCTCCCACCAAGCAGGTCATCACAAATGGTTCCTTTCTCTCTTCCCAATCGTCAATTACCACTAACCACTCCTGTGGGTAACTTTCATCTGCCGCTCGATGGAAAATGTAACATTTGCGATGTGCGATTGCTCGCTCCATACGTTGCTTATAAAGCTCCTGAAATTTGAATCTAAACAATCCATCACCAATGTCATATCTCATTTTACGCTTGATGCGATTGATATAGTCATCACCCCTACGAGGTAAAATGGTAATCTGGTAGGTCTCAACAATCTTCTGTGCCAAAGCTTTATCTTGCTCACTCTTTGAGGCGCGTTGTATCACCTCACCAGGGATCTGCATCACATTCACTGGAGAGTTTTTACCCTCAGTTTCAGACCAAGAGGAGCAACCTTCATAAATCATCTTAAAGCCTACAGGGTTAATCTCCTTACGCGCGGTTTGCGCCTGCACCATAGTCGCACCAAGCAACGCCATTGCGAATATAATAAATAATCGTTTCATTGCCAACACTTTTACGCATTTTTAGAAACCGATACCGATTGTCCACTGCGACATCTCAGGTCCGCGACCTGCTTTGAATAGTTGAGTAGGGGTGTATTGCCCGTAAACTGAGATTCCGAACATCGAAACTCGCGCCGTAACGCCCGCCTGAATGAAATTCACAGGGAAGTTATGCACCTTATCCTTCTTTCCGCCCTTGTACTTGATTTTAGTGTGCGAGTTCATCACCATATCGACATAACCACCCATCGAGAAAGCAAACTTGCCTGCACGACCAATCCATGCCTCGATAGGGATATGTAGGGCGGCTGTGTTAAACTTACTCTTCTTCACACTCTGCTCAATCGCCAAAGGATGCACCAACGCACCTCTACCAAGAGTCATATCGCTGTCAAGACGGTAATTGTTGGCACGTATTCCCAACGCCACATCCACACCGAACTTTTTATTGCGCGTATGAACCGAAGCACCCAGCAGATTAACCGTTACCTGAGTCGATTTCCAATTATGGATATCGAAAAACTCACCATATTCAGTACCGTTATATGCTCCATAACTCTGATCGGCAAGCATATTCCAACCCACCTCGACTGTCGGGATCAGAGTCTTGCTACCGATATAAAATGCGCCATTGCGTGGTCCCGCAGCATAGTGGAAGGTAGTAGTTTTGCCAGAATCTTTCTTTGGAGTGTAGTCGCCATACTCCAAACCATTGGCACCGATACGCAGACCTTGAGCTGAGGTTGTATTAGCTACAAAGAGTGCTGAAATAAAAATCGAGAAAACTAATAAAAACTTTTTCATAATATATTTTAAGTTAAGAGGTTAATGATTCAAATAAAACAATTCATCGAGTATATCGTCTGCGCCATTCTCGGCAAGCAGCATATTTCCAAACATCTGCTCGGTCATCTGCTCTGCCTGAGCCAACGATGTAACGGGCTCGCCATTGTAATATCCATATATGGTTTGAGGCTTGGCAAAGTGGAATATACCGAGTAACACCACAACCGATGCAGCCAAAGCCACCGCCATCTGCCTTCCTCGGCGAGGCTCATGTATCTTCACTTCTACTCTCTCTTGGCGTTGCATTTTGGCTTGATAGATCATAGCCGCTATGGCTCGCTGCTCAACCTGAGCCTTCGAAGGATTTGCTTCACTAAGCAACGCCTCCTCCTTGAGCGAAGTTTCGGCGTTGAGATAACGTCTGGTAAGCTCTTTATAATCCATAATTCATAATTTTTACAAGTTCATCTTTAACCTTCTGTCGGGCTCTGGAGCAAGCCATACGTGCCGCCGCCTCGCTTATG
The DNA here is from genome assembly GCA_017531305.1 of Alistipes sp. Taxonomy (GTDB): domain Bacteria; phylum Bacteroidota; class Bacteroidia; order Bacteroidales; family Rikenellaceae; genus Alistipes. The sequence goes on along the minus strand of JAFXLG010000031.1, from coordinate 8,077 downwards.
CCGACTATCTCTACAATCTCGCTGAATTCCATCTGCTGGCAATCTCTTAGATGCAACACCTCGCGTTCCCTGAGTGGCAAGGTTGCTATGATCTGTTTCGCCTTGAGAGCCAGCTCTTGAATTTCATCAGCCTCAGAGAGATCCACTCCCTGCTCCTCGATGGGCTCTACCTGATGTCGCGAGGAGCTTCTCAACTGATCTATACAGATATTACGCATTGCAGTCATCATTAACGAACGAAAGCCCTTAGCTCGGATGAAGAGTCTTCTGCGCCACAGTCTTTCATAGAGATCCTGCGTAGCATCCTGCGCCGAGACGGGATCATGGAGAATACTTACGGCATAGCGATATGCCGCATCCTTGTGGAGCAAAAATTCTCTGTTTATCTCTTCACCTGTCATCTTTGCAAGGGTTAGTTTTGTCTTGAGTTCTGTATATAATACGCACAAGTTACGAATTTATAACATCACAATGCAAATAAATACAAAAAAATAGTGTCGCCCCATTCTCGGCAACACTACTTAGATCACGTTTTCTCTTTCCAACTACTCCACCTCACGGCGATTCATCATGGCGTGGGTAATGGTAAGTTCATCGACATACTCCAACTCATCGCCAAAACCGATACCTCGCGCAATGGTTGTCACACGGACTTCGGGGTATTGTTTGAGTCGATTCATAATATAAAACAAGGTAGTCTCACCCTCCACTGAGGTCGAGATTGCGAGAATCACCTCCTTAATACCACCCTGCTTGATCTTATCAACAAGCAGGTCTATCTTCAGATCCGAAGGACCTACACCCTGCATAGGCGAGATAACACCACCCAAGACATGATACATTCCTCTATATTGACGTGTATTCTCGATCGACATCAGATCGCCCACCTGCTCCACGACACAGATTGTGGTATGATCTCTTTCTGGATTAGAACATATAGGACAAAGATCCGTATCGGAGAGATTGTTACAACGCTTACAATGACGGATCTGCTGACGATAGCGGTTAATGGTCATCATCATCTGCTCCACCTCCTGAGAATCCATCTTCAACAGATGCATAGCCAAACGAAGCGCAGTACGGCGACCCACACCCGGCAACTTAGCAAACTCTGATACGGCATCTTGCAACAACTTCGACATCGGAACGCCCTCCCTCGATAAAATTATGATTAAATCTCGGCTATACGAGAGCTCTCGATCCAGCCCTTACGACCATCGGCAATACGCACCTCGACCCATCCGTCCATACGCTCGCCGATAGAGAGTTTAGTACCCTCATGCAGAACGAAAAGTTCCGTAGCAGCGCGATCGGGCGAACTCTTGACCGACACGGCACTGCTCATCACGATAGCTTCGTTGTGATTAACGATAGCCTTACGCTCGTAATTGGCAAAGAGCGTAGCAACAAGGAATAACAACGCTGCCAATACCATGACATAGAATCCCGCCTTGCGGGTAGAGATTCTCTGCGCAAGCAGATAGAAAAGTGCTGCTGCAAGACCTATAACCAAAATAACAAGAGAAAAGATAGTCCAGCCATCGCAACTCATAAGGTTTCTTACTGCTCTGATCCACGCAAAGAGGAAGAATTCGGGGATCTGCTCTATGCTATCCTTAGTCGAATTCTCGGCATACTCCAAATTATGACGCACATCCTCATCGGCTGGCGATAGACGCAACGCCTTGTTATAGTAGAGTATTGCCTCGCCCAACTTCTCCTGCTTAAAGAGAGTATTTGCCAGATTATAATACAACTTGGCAGAGTGCAGCCCCTGCTCAAGGATTGCTCTATAGAGAGTCTCAGCGCGCTTATAATCAGCCTCTTGATATGCTTTATTTGCCGCATCCCAACTCTTCTCCGCCGAAAACTCTTCCAAGGCTTCCGCCTTTTGCTCCGCTGTCTTCTGCTCTGTTGCATTCTGTTCCGAAGAAACTTGCTCCTGAGTGGCAACTGCCGACTCCGCCTGCTGAGCCATCGAGACGTAGCTCAACAACAAGGCAATTATCAGTATCGTATATCTTCTCATCTTCGCTTATCGTTTAATTGCCTGTTCGATGCGTGAGATGATTCTCACACCCTCGGCATATACATCATTCATCTGCACCCACTCGGCTGGAGAGTACTGAGCCTCATCACAACGAGTGATAATCTCGGTAAAGTGCTGAGCATCCTGCTGAGGACATCCTCTGCGCTGAAGCTCCTCGCGGATACCCTCCTTGGTAAGATTCGACACAGGGATATTGAGCTTATCGCTCATATAGCCCCACAACGCTCGAAGCATCTCCTCATAGAAGGCATGGCGATTCATCTCGCGCATATACTTCTCTGCCTGACGGAAACGCTGCACAGCGACCTTATTTGCTCGGCGGTTACGCAACAATACCGTATTCTTGCTATCCTTGATCATCTTACCCAACAGAAGGTACAACCCCACGAAAAGCACCACAATCAATGCAAGCAACATGAAATATGTTGAGCTCATCATCAAAGGTGCTACCGAAGAGCTTAGCTGAGCCTTACCCAATTTGATGAAGCGGATATCACTGCCGAGTTGTCTTACGCCCTCCTTCGAAGTGCCTGTAATGATCTGCTGCGGTGTGACAGCACCTGCCGAACCATCGGGTGCAACATTTACCTTCAAGGCATCGGTACTAAGAGTTACATAACCCTCCTTTTCGGGGCTGAAGAATGTAAACTCGATAGGCTCAATATCATATTCACCCTCGGCTCGGGCGATGAAAGGATACTCAAACTGCTTATATCCCGATGTGCCGTTGACTGAAGTCTGGATAGACTCGGTCTGCCGCACGTTATATAGTTCAAACGAAGAAGGCAACGTAAGTTTTGGGGTCTGCAAGAAGGTCAAATTTCCCGTACCTGAGATCTTTACAGTATAGGTTGCCGCCGAATTTGCCTTTAGCTGAGTAGAAGGCTGGGTGGTGCTCATAGTAAACTTACCCACCGCACCATTAAACGAAGCTGGCGCACCAGCTGGCAGATCCTTCACCGCGACATTTACCTGACCTGTCGTGAGCTTGCGCTTGACATTATAGACCTCGGCACCACCGCCAAAGAATGGATCGAAATTGCGATTGGTACGCATAACAACCTGCGCCACAGCGGTAATATCGGCGGGCTCGATAGACAATGTTCCACTCTGCTGAGGATAGAGCAACCACTCCTTTATAATCTGCGAGTCATAAACCTTGCCATCGAGCGTTTCGCGCTTAGCCTGATAATTGTCGGTAGGCAACTCCTGCGACCAGAATCCATTGAACGAAGGGAGTTTCACATCCTCAAAACCTGCAATGCCAGCACGCGTATATAGTGTAAGCGATGCGCGTATTGGCTCGCCCTTATAGACTGCCGAGCGCGAGAGATTCAGACGTAGCAGGATATCATCCTGAGCTATTTGATTATTCACCGCACTGCCTTGCTGAGCTGCCGCCTCCTGCTCCTGCTTACGACTCTGCTCCACGACCTCGATGGGGGTAGCTTTGGTCTTATAAGACTTACCGTCAACCTCGACAGAAGCCGATCCGATGGTCAGATTACCCGCATTCTGAGCTGTCACCACATAGGTGATGGTAAAGGTGCTGGTATGGCTTGCTACACCGTTGATATTCTGGTATGAACGCGCCTGAGATGTAGTTGGTCCTGCCAACACATCCAACCCTGCGAAGTCTGGCGCAACGAATGTATCACTATCGGGCTTACCATTGGTTATGATAAACTCTACGCGGAACATCTCGCCCGTAGAGACTATCAGAGGGGTATTCACCTCAAAAGTCACTGCTCCATCAGCCCATGCAATGGCTACGGAGAGCGTAGCAAACAATGTAAGAAGAATATGTCTAAAGAATCTCTTCATCAGAAATAGTATTTATTCCTTATAAAACGCAATTTGACGGAGATTTATTTTCCGCCAAAGCCAAAAAATAAGGTTTTGCAGTCCGTTTTGGACTGCAAAACCCCTATGCAACGTATTTTTAGTGTGCGAAATCTGCGAAGAAATCGTTACCCTTGTCATCCACGATGATAAAGGCAGGGAAGTTCTCTACATAGATCTTGCGTACTGCCTCCATACCCAACTCAGGGAAGTCGACTACCTCTACGCTCTTGATCGAATTCTTGGCAAGTACTGCAGCAGGACCACCGATAGAGCCGAGATAGAATCCACCATTTGCCTGACAAGCATCGGTCACAGCCTTCGAACGGTTACCCTTCGCTACCATCACCATTGAGCCGCCAGCCTTCTGGAACAAGTCAACATAAGGATCCATACGACCAGCCGTAGTAGGACCAAACGAACCTGAAGCCATACCCTCTGGAGTCTTGGCAGGACCTGCATAATATACAGGGTGCTTCTTGAAATACTCTGGCATAGGCTGACCCTCATCCAACATCTGCTTGATGCGAGCGTGAGCGATATCGCGTGCTACGATGAGCGTACCCTTGAGGTTAAGACGAGTCTTGATTGGATACTTGGTCAAAATCTCGCGTACCTTATCCATACCCTCATCCAAATCAATATCTACGGCAGGAGTCATCGCTGGAGCCTGAGCTGGGAGGAAACGTGCAGGATTCTTCTCCAACTTCTCCACGAAGATACCCTCTGGAGTGATCTTAGCCTTGATGTTACGGTCTGCCGAGCAGCTTACGCCGATAGCAACAGGACAGCTCGCTGCATGACGTGGAGCGCGGATCACGCGTACATCATGAACATAATACTTGCCACCGAACTGGGCACCCATACCCATCTCCTGACACATCTTGGTGATCTTCTCCTCCCACTCCAAATCGCGGAAGCAACGACCACCCTCATTGCCCGATGTAGGCAGATGATCCAAATATCCAGCAGAAGCCTTCTTAACAGTCGAAAGACACATCTCAGCAGATGTACCACCGATGCAGACTGCCAAGTGATATGGAGGACAAGCCGAAGTACCCAAATCCTTAAGATGCTCCTTGAAGAAAGCTACCAACGACTTCTCATTCAACAGAGCCTTAGTCTGCTGATAGAGGAAAGTTTTATTTGCCGAGCCACCACCCTTGGTGATAAACAAGAACTCATACTCCATAGATCCTGGATGACCAGCATAGATATCAATCTGAGCAGGGAGATTGGTACCAGAGTTCTTCTCCTCGGTCATTGTAAATGGTACAACCTGAGAGTAGCGCAAGTTACGCTCCTTATAGGTCTCATACACACCGCGAGCAATGCACTCAGCATCGTCTGCGCCTGTATATACATCCTCACCCTTATGACCGATACAGATTGCAGTACCTGTATCCTGACAAGTTGGAAGCTCCCCCTCGGCTGCAGTAGCCTGATTCAGAAGCATGGTATAAGCAACGAACTTATCGTTGTCTGAAGCCTCCTCATCCTCCAGAATGTTAGCCAACTTCTGCAAATGAGATGGGCGAAGGTAGAACGACACATCGCTGTATGCTCGCTTAGAGAGCAACTCCAGACCCTTAGGATCGACCTTCAAAATTTTACGACCATCGCACTCAACGACTTTTACATAATCTGTGGTGAGAAGCTCATACTCTGTGGTATCCTTCTCGATAGGATAAGGTTCCTGATAGATAAAATCAGCCATAGTTAAAGTGTTTATTATATGTTTATACAATTATTTTCCGTTCTTAATATGGCGATATGCCATAATTCATGCAAAAATAGGAATTTTATAAAACAAAAACAATAGTTTTTCCCATTATAATGCAGATTTGACGAAGCCAGCCACATTATAAGATTTATTTATCGGTAAATTAATTTTTGTGATAGAAAATTATTGCAAACTTTCTTTGCAGGTGTTAATTTTGCAATAACAAAACAGAAATAAAACTTCTTAAAACTATACTACTATGATCAGCAAGAGAATGCAGGATGCGATTAACGCACAGATCAACGCCGAGCTTTGGTCGGCTTATTTATATCTTTCGATGTCGATGGATGCGGCAGACAAAGGTTTGAAGGGCGTAGCAAATTGGTTTGCAATCCAATTCAAGGAGGAGCAGGATCATGCTCAGATTTTCATCAACTACATGCAGTCTCAGGGCGCACGCGTAGAGTTGGCTCCTATCGCTGCGGTAGATACCGAGTGGGATAGCGCAAAGGCTATGTTTGAGCAGACTTTGACTCACGAACAGAAGGTTACTTCACTCATTCACAATCTCTGTGCCATTGCTGCCGAGGAGAAGGATGTGGCTACTGCCAATCGCCTCACATGGTTCGTTGACGAGCAGGTCGAGGAGGAGGAGAGTGCACGCGACATTCTGGATCAGTTGCGCATGGTAGAGGGTAACAACTACGGACTCTACATGATCGACAAGGAGATGGCTGCCAGAGTATATACTACCCCATCGCCATTGGCTGCAAAGGAGTAATGATTTCGTAATAATACAAAACAGGAGAGATTTTCATTGATCTCTCCTGTTTTTATTTTAGAATAATCCCAGATTCTTTACGAAAATATAGACAATCAACAACGGCGTGATATACCTCAAAGTGAAATAGAGCAATGGGAATGCTCGACCTCTGAGTTTGCCATGATTGGTCATCTCGCCCTGCAAGAAATCCTTTTTCATCCACCACGCAACAAATATACATGTAAACAGTCCGCCAAGAGGCATCAAGATATTTGCTGTGGTATAATCAAAGATGTCGAAGAAAGATATCTTCTCCAGATGCAGACCCGCAAAATCCACATCAAAAGTCCAGAAAAGTGTCAACATACACAACGCCACCGAAAGAGCCGAAGTAAGGCGTGTAGCTGCCTTACGCGAGAGCTTATGCTCCTCGGCGAAGTATGCTGTAAGCACCTCGTGGAATGAGATTGTAGAGGTGAGTGACGCCAAAACCAGCAGGATAAAGAACACACCCGACCACAACTGAGCCAGCGGCATATCCTTAAAGATTTCAGGCAGGGTTACAAAGATCAGCGATGCTCCCTCCGCAGGCTCCAGACCAGCACTAAACACAGCTGGGAAGATTACCAAACCTGCCAAAACCGCCACCAGCAAGGTGAGCAAAGCCACGCTGAAAGATGTTCCTGTAAGGTTATTGTTCGACTTGAAATATGACGCATAGGTCACCATACAACCCATACCAACCGACAACGAGAAGAATGCCTGACCGATAGCTGTAAAGATAGTATCGGCAGAGAATGCCTCTTTGAAATTAGGATTCAAAAAGAAACGATAACCCTCTATAGCGTTAGGCATAAACGCCACGCGCACAGCCATGATGATAAGGATTATGAACAACGCTGGCATCATCACCTTCGATGCCTTCTCGATACCCTTTTCGACACCGCGGATGATAATCAGATGCGTCAGCAGAATGAACGCAACGGTATAAATGGCCTGTCGTGGGGATAGCTGAAACGCCGAAAACTGCTCCGAGAATGAGGCAGAAGATGAGTATAAGCCCGTAAACGAGCTAACCAGATACTCCAACGACCAACCTGCCACCACATAGTAATAACCTGAGATAAACAACGCACCTATCACGCCATTATATCCCAGCCAACGCCAAGGCTTCGAGAGCGAGCGAAATCCTCCTACGGCATTCTGCTTCGTAGCACGTCCTACGGCAAACTCGCCGAGCATAACGGGGATACCCACCACAAAGACGCACAACAGATATACCAACAAAAATGCTGCTCCACCATGCTCTCCTGCCATATATGGGAAACGCCAGATACTACCCAGACCGATAGCCGAGCCTGCGGCAACCAATATAGCACTTATCTTTCCTCCAAACGAGGCTCTTTGTCCTTCCATAAATACAAAAAACTTAAAAACAATGTTGCAAAGATACTAAGAAACTATTTATATTGTCATCCAAACGCCTATTTTCTGCTACATCTCGGAAAATACATCCTGCTAACTTGTATATTCGCACCGTATTACATATATTTGTATTGGGAAGTTACGAAAAAGGTCTAAATTATTGAGAATGAATAACGACCTTTTGGTTGAATATGTATTGGGTTACGAATTAGCAATATACAGAGTGTTTTGGTCTTCTGCGTTTTGCATAACTTCAAATAACTCTTTCTGTATC
>JAFXLG010000030.1 GCA_017531305.1 Alistipes sp. | reverse complement strand
TATTTTACTATGCCACGTTCAGTCAACGCTGTTGCGTCACGCGCAAGAAGAAAGAAGGTTTTGAAGCTTGCCAAGGGTAACTTTGGTTCAAGGGGAAACGTATGGACAGTTGCGAAAAATACTGTCGAGAAGGGTCTGCAGTATGCTTATGCACACCGTCAGATTAAGAAGAGAACATACCGCTCATTGTGGATTACACGTATCAACGCTGCAGTTCGCGCTTACGGTATGACATATTCAGAGTTTATGGGTAAGGTTAACGCTAAGGGTATCGCTCTTAACCGCAAGGTTCTGGCTGACTTGGCGATGAACGAGCCTAAGGCATTCGAGGCAATCGTTAACGCAGTGAAATAGCTGATGGCGTCTAATGGGCGCAATCAAACACGAGCGATGACTCCAGAGGAGTTGTCGCTCTTTTTTTTGTCGAGTGGGGAGTGTAACTTAGGCGCGAAACCTTAAGTTGGCACATATATTGGAATTTGAGGGATAAAAGTTGTAGGCTTATGTTGAATTTTCTTTTCCCTCAAAATTCCTATCCGACATCGGTGTCGGTGATGTTGTTGGCGTTGAGATTGCTTTTTGGCGGAGTGATGATGTGGCACGGCATTACGAAGATGGCAAATTATGAAAATCTCGTCTCTACATTTCCTAATCCTCTGGGCTTGGGTAGCCATCTCTCGCTCTATTTGGCGATTTTTGCCGAGTTGTTCTGCTCTGTAGGGGTGATCTTTGGAGCTTTTTATCGTTTGGCATTGATCCCGCTTATCTTTACCATGATTGTAGCCTTCTTCATTATCCATCATTCGCAACCATTTGCCGCCAAGGAGTTGGCTTTTATCTATATGGTGGCGTTTGTCATATTGTTCGCGATGGGTGCGGGGCGTTTTTCGCTGGATAATATAATAGCCGCACAGCTTACGAAAAACCATGCGGCTGAATATACAGAGTATTAACTATAGTTGCGGTTTGTCGTTTTGTGCCTCATCGGCAGGATATTTTACTCCTAACTGACGGCGCACCTCGTCAATAAGTTCTATGGTCGAGAGCGAGGTCTCGTGGCTATTGATCTCGGACTCGGTGCGACCTTCGAGAATTAGGTCGATAAACTCCTTGATCTCATAATAGTATTCATTATGAGTGTCCTCTCGGCTGAGAAGTTCACCCTCTGAGCGTACCTCCTTACCCGAAGCAGGCGCAGAGCGAGGAATGAAACGTACGGTGGTAGGGGTCTGAATCTTGTCAATTAGGATGTTGCCCTCCTCGCCCTCAATTTCGGATTGGAGGTGCGAATTGGCGATTTTAGAGTATAGCACGGTGGCATTCATGCCCTCATACTCCATGTTGACAGCACCTTGTCCATCGGCACCGCTTGAGAGAACTATGCCCTGAGCGTTGATCTTGTTGGGCTTGCCAAAGAGTGCCACCATCGGATATATTGTATATACACCAATGTCCATCATTGCGCCATTTGAGAGTTCTGGCTTGAAGGCGTTGAGTACAATTCCCTCCTTGAATTTGTCATAGCGCGATGAGTATTGGCAGAATGAGGCGAAATAGCGTCTGGGCTTGCCAATGCGCTCCAGATTATCTCTTACGGCTAAGAAATTAGGGCTTAGGGTGCTTTTCATTGCCTCCATCAGTGCTACACCATAACGATTCGAAGCCTCAATCATCTGACGTACCTCTTTGGCATTGGATGCCATCGGTTTTTCACACAAGACGTGTTTGCCGTGGCTCATCGCCAAGATACTCTGCTCGGCGTGCATGTAGTTGGGCGAAGCGATATATATGGCATCTACCTTGTCGCTTGCTGCCATCTGCTCGAGTGAGGTGAAGATGTGGGGGATGTTATGCTTTTGGGCATACTCCCTGCCACGTTCCAGCGTGCGCGAACATACAGCACTAAGCTCGAAACGAGAATCCTCTCTCGCTCCAGCTATAACCCAGTCGGTGATGAAATTGGTGCCTACAACACCAAAGCGAATTTTATCCATTGTTTTACTCTTTATTCCAAATCAGTCGGTAATTGAATCTGCGGTTGGGGGCGGTGTCGCCATTCAGACAAAGCGAGATAGGGTCTTCCAATTCGGCGGGATTGTCTGCCCACTTAAAGTCGAGCGTAAACTCCTCCGTTGGAAGGTTTAACAAATTGCGTGGTATTGCCAACTCTATCTTGTTTTCTGCGTATCGCATTGAAATGTCGATAACGAATATCCACTCACCTTTTTCATTGTCGTATCGCATCAGAGTTGTTGTGCGGTCGCTCTTTACGTTCTGGTTTACTATGAAGTCATAACCATACCATCCTGTCGAGGAGTCGTTGTCTGCATCTAATAGAAGCAACATCCAATTCTTGTCGGTATGAGGCGTGAGACTTTGGGCGGTCTCGGCATAGAATGAGATGTATTCTTTGCCTACTTTAACCTTCGATGTGATTATGTCGTTTCTGCCCGAAGTATTTGTGTAGTGCAACCCTGCATAACCTTTTGCATCGCGGTGGAATGTGTCGCCATGGGTGTCGCGGTACTCTATCGAATCTTTTCTCCACTCGCTGTAGCGACCGTCAATTTTTGCCTCCAAGTAGCCCTTATGTTCGGGGATGGGACGCGAACCCTTGTAACGGCGGATGTTCTGCGCCATCTGCATATAGTAGTTATCTGAGTATCCGCCCTTCATAGGCTGTATGCCTCGGTTAAACTCCATATTGTACTGATCCACAAACATAAACGGATTCATGCGTCCCAACCATGAGGTTTCGCCCTCGGTGTTGAACTTCATGGCTGTCCACTCGTTCCAATCGTTTATGTAGAGAAATTCGGGATCACCCTCCAAAGCGTAGTCCCAACTCTCCTGAAAATATGCTCCATAGAGTACAGGGTTTTGCTTAACGGCGTTCAGATAGGGGATATAACCCACCTCGGGCATATCATATTCATTGAGCTGAGGCTCGCCATACTTTCTGGTCCACGACTTGCCGATTCCCATTGGGTTTTGAGTCATGGTTACGGGGTGTTGTGCAGGAGTTACCGCGCCCTGTTCGGGTTTGCCGTTGTGGGTGGATAACAACTCTTTAGGAGTCATCTTTTTGATACGCTCATCCTCCAAATTATAGCCGAAGCTCCAATTATCCTCTGTGCCGATGAAACGCTCTCCGCCCCAATCGTAGTAGCCCCACCACATGTTGCGTAGCGTGAAGAACTCTTTGACCTCTTTGGTGTAATCGGTCAGGCTTTTTTGTGTGTAATCGGGGTTATTGTAGTTAGGATCGTTGGGATCGTTTACTGCCGCCTCGTAGTAATTAGGGTTGGGGTTTTCGACCCAGCCGCCGCTGGCATTGTAGCGAGGGTTTTTGTTGTAGAGCAGTAGTGGCTTTCCATCCCAATAGAACCATAAATCGGAGTAGCGATTCTTCTTGTAGATGTTGTTGTATAGCTCCTGTACTACCGTAATGGCAGGACCGTTGAATGTCCAAAAACAGAATTTCGGCACTATATTACCTTCTGCTTTCATCTTCTGCATGGTGCTAAACAACACCTCCCACTCATCCCAATAGCGTACTGCATTAGTTACATCCAAAATCACCAGATCGACTCCCGCATCAGCGAGCATCGACAGATCTTTGCGCACAACCCATTCATCCTGACTCAGGAAGTAGCCCATCTCAGGTTCTGCATAGTGATACAATACGTGACGCCATGCGGGGTGGTTGGTATCTTTGCGGGCCTCGGGGTCTTTGAGCAGAATCTGCGTGATGTCGCCTGTGTATGGCGTGGGTTGATTATGTAGATCCTGCGTGTGCCAAGAGATGTAGAATATTCCCACAACGCGCCGTTTGTCACTCTTTCTCTCGCCCGTCTGCTCAAGAGTGGGCATAGTGCGCCCAATGGCATCGGTTGCAACCCATGTGTCGGGGTAAAGATCTCGCTCTGCGCTCTGCGTAGAGCTTTTCTTTTGAGCCAAAAGATCTACCGCGAAGAAGAGAAAAATGAAAAGTATGAGTGATAAACGCTTCGCTGTCATGGCACTGTTGTATGCTTAGGTCTTGTGTTAAAATTCCACCTTTGGAGCCGCTGCAGCAGCCTCATCAGCCTCGAAATATGGCTTCTGGTCAAAGCCGAAGATCATAGCCACCAAATTAGCAGGGAACTTGCGTACCGATACGTTGTAATCCTGTGTGGTGTCGTTGAACTGCTTGCGAGCCACCGTAATGCGATTCTCTGTCCCCTCCAACTGAGCCTGCAACTCAAGGAAGTTCTGGTTAGCCTTCAGGTCTGGGTAATTCTCCGACACGGCGATAAGTCTGCCCAAAGCTGAAGTTACGCCAGCCTGAGCCTGCTGGTATGAAGCCAATGTCTGTTCGTTAAGATCCTCTGCCGAGATGTTGATAGATGTTGCCTTAGAACGGGCATCTACCACAGCTTGCAAGGTTGACTCCTCGTGCTTGGCATATCCCTTTACGGTCGATACCAAGTTTGGAATCAAATCTGCGCGGCGTTGATATTGCGTCTCGACATTTGCCCATGCGTTTCTAACTGCCTCCTCCTTCTCTACCATGCTGTTGTATGTTGAGCATGATGTCATTGAAAACATGGCTACTATAGCCATCAAAATAACCTTTCTCATGATTTTATAATGTTTGATAGTTTCTTTTTTTAGTTTAGTCTGCGATTCTTCATCTTATGGCTCCTTGTTACCAGCGCGATCCTGCGCCACCGCCACCAAAGTGACCATCGCCAAAGCCTCCTCCGAAGCTTCCGCCGCCGAAGCCACCACCTCGACCAAATCCTCCACCCATGATTATAGGTCCACCACCTCGGTGGTTGGTGTGGGTTGAGTCGTAGTCATCTCGTTTGCGCTTTACCACATTGCCACACTTGCTGCATACATACGTATCTTCGTATGTCCTAATACCCATCGAGCGTTTTATGATTCGAGCCGACTCTTTTTTTAACGCGATCTGTTTGCATTTGGGACATTTGCGCGATTGGCGGTCGATGAATACCAAGAGTAATGGTACTCCAACGCATATAAACAGCATAAAGATGAGAATCATTGCGATCTCGGTGGTCTCATCCTCCTGAAAATCATCGTTTCCACCCAAATCCAACTCGCTGCCGTTGAGAATTGCGCATATAGCCTCCATACCAGCGATCATTCCTGCGCTATAGTCCCCCTCGCGGAAGTGGGGTAGCATATATTGCGTCTGTATTCGTTTGCAAAGTGCATCCGTGAGAGTGCCTTCTATGCCGTAGCCCGTCACAAATCGTATCTCTCTAAGCTCCTCGACCAAAAGTATGCCTATGCCATTGTCACTTTTGTTGCCAACGCCCCACTTGGAAAATAGCTCATAGGCAAAGTCGAAAACATCATCTCCCTCAATCTCCTTTACCGCCACAACTGCTACCTGAGCGATAGCCTTATGGCGCAGATCGTAACATAGCTGGTCGATTTTCTCGACAGCCTCCTCACTCAGAATGCCATCGGGATTGGATGTAAAGCGATAGCGATTCTCCACCTGTACGTGAGGAATCTCATTTATGTCATATCTTTTGGCATCTACACTGAGCGAGCAAAAGAGTAATAGCGTTATGATAATAAACTTTCTCATACGCTTCTAAACGTTTTATTTATATAATATTGTATATCCCCAAGGTTTGATATCTTGTTCCAAATGCACAGGCAGTATAACCTCCTCGCCACTCATGGCATCGGTATATGTGCCTGCGTATATGCCGTTGTTATAGTTGGCGTGGATGGTGTACGGCGAAAGATTGAGTATTGCTACCACACGACTGCCTTCCACCTCTCTAACTATTGTCATCAGGCAATCTTTGGCGTTATTCTCTATCTCGATAATCCTTCCGCCACGCTCTCCAGCTTGCAGTGCAGCTTGGGAGTGCTTGAGCTGGATTAATTTGCGGTATAGTTGGCTATACTCCTTTTGCTGATACTCTTCTGGAATAGCATCCTTGTCGAAGAAAAGGAAGCTATGGTCATAACCCATCTCCTGACCTGTGTAGAGCAGAGGCATCGAAGCCTCCCAAAGGAATGTCAATGCAGTCATAACCTCCAAAGCCTCACCGAATCGGCTCTGCTCGCTGCCACTCCATGAGTTTTCATCATGATTCGATGTGAACATCATGCGCATGGCAGATTGGGGGTAACGTTCTCTATCGGCGTAAAGCGTGTTGCGCAGGTCCCATACCCTGCGTTCACCTTTGGCTATATCACACATCATGTGGTGAATCTCCCATGCGTAACCCATATCAAACGCTTTGTCGAATAGGTTTAACTCCTCCGCTTCAGCCAACATAAATACATCGGGCTTTATGGCGTGCAACACCTTACGCGCCTCCTGCCAGAACTCAATCGGAACGAGCATTGCCATATCGCATCTGAATCCGTCTATGTTATGTTTCTCGATCCAGAATCTCATCGACTCAATTTGACCGCGCCATACATCTCGGTTGGCATAGTTGAGCTTCGCCGTGTCGGTCCAATCCCATGGAACCTTTGCCGTGCCGTCAGCTTCGCGCTCGTACCAGTCGGCAGATTTTGTCTTTAGCCATTTGGCATCGCGGGCGGTGTGGTTAGCAACCCAATCAAGAATCACCTTCATTCCCAATGAGTGGGCTTTCTCTACGAATGAATCCAGATCTGCCATATCTCCAAATTCGGGATTCACAGCGCAATAGTCCTGTATCGAATAGTAGGAGCCGAGCTTGCCTTTGCGACCTTCCACGCCGATAGGGTATATCGGCATGAGCCATATAGCGTCAATTCCTAAATTTTTTAATCCTTCCAACTTCCGTTCTGCAGCCTTGAGCGTTCCCTCCTCGGTGAGCTGCCTTACGTTCATCTCATACAGTACTGCCGAATATGACCACTCGGCGTGTGGTAAATTGTTCTTTATCATAGAGTTATTACGGTGTTCTTTTACTTTTTTCTCATGTATTGTTACTCAATCACATACCATGTATATCCATTTGCAGGAATGGTGACGGTTAAATCGACCGTATAGTCGCGATTGAGTTTATATTGCTTTGCTTTGTTTTCTTGTTCACGAATATACGCTTTTTTATTCAACCCTGTATAATATAAAGGCAGTTTTATTTTTCGTGTAATTGCTATATCGGTGGGATTGAAGAACATAGCTAATGCTTTTTGTTCAAGCTCGGTGTTTACGTGCATCAAGCCATCCCAATCGCGAGCATCGGGTTGGCGTAGGTGGATAATATCGCTGTTGAGTATCTCGCGATATTTCTTATACCAGCCAATAACATCCTGAACCACCTCCTTTGTCTCTTCGCAATCATATAGGCGTGGACCTCGGTAGCATGCTTGAACGCCTGCTCCATAGTTCTGGAACATCAATGTTCGGTATTCGAACAAGTGATCCTTCAAAGGCTCAAGTGTTGCCGCAGCTCCACCACCATGATATTGTGTCAGAGGGACAAAACTCCACAACGAGGATGGTACGCGCTCCCAAGTACATTTGTAGTTAAGTTGTCGAGTGTGTATGATCTGGCGATCACGCGGCAAAGACCAATTGACCTCTCTATACCCAATACCCACTTTGGTCGAGCCATTGAGCAAGTAAAAATCGGGAACGTTTATATATATACCATTAGCGCACATCCAATTGTAGAGTTGTGTGATTCTTTGGAACTGATTCCAATGAGAGTCATTTAGTCCTTTGTGATGAGTGTGGGTAGTTGAGGCGCATACATCTCCTGCGTATGAGCCATCGTGCTCGAAACACGACATTCCTGTGCGCTCGATGAATGTTTTGATTTTCTGCAGGTACTCTTCTCCCCAATCACTGCACAGACAAGGCGCGCTGCCATATCTCATGCCACCTCGTTTGCCCGTTTCGGGGTTGATGCAATCGACATCATCGCTTATCCATCGGCTGGCAAGAAGTGAGTAGCATCCCATCTCGATACCTTTAGAGTGGGCGTAATCGACCAATGATTTGTATTTTGCAATATTCTGTTCGGAAATATCTTCCATATTTAATCCTGAGCCAAAACTTATGATAATCATCTCATATCCGCACTCTTGGCATTGGTCAACGGCTCGCTTTATAACATCGGGGTTACTTGATGTCAGATGCATGAATATCGGATTCTCCGTAGTCCATGGAGCTACGGTTTTGTAAAAACGGCGTTTGAACAAGCCGCTTCTTTCGCGGTCGAAAGAGTCCAATGGCATCTCATAAACCTTATACGATGTAAATGGTCTATCGTTGGTTATGCTGTAATCTGGACCAATCTCATAAGTCGCCTCCATCGTGCATCGTGTTTGCAGAGGGTAATTTGTCTGCGATGTATATTCGGGATCAGTTACCCAATGTTCGATGCAGTCGGTGTCACTCTCGGTAAACGCACTTTTAGCGTGATAATCGCTCTCGATGTGAATATTCGGCAGTAAGAATGTATCGGGGTCACCATCAACAGGAGATTCAGGCTCGGCAAAGAACAGACGCTCCAACTTAAACGAATCCAAGTTGCGAGGCGTATCTCCGTTGTTGAAGATCTCCATCCACTTGCGGATCACAGGAATATGATCGTATATGTCGTAGTGAAGTTTTACCGTTAAATCTTCTACTTCATCAACGCCTTGTAGCGTGAATACGAGTGATTTACCTGTTGGATTCTCCTTGTTCAGAGCCCACCTTTTGCGCGCCCATTGCAGGGTTGCAATCGTGTCGCGTATCTCGAAATCCTTTACCATGAAGGATCTCTCCTTGACGCTCATTTTGTCGATCCACTCCTCTTTCAGATAACCTCTTTCTGGTTGTCCATCCAAACCTCCTAAATGCCACACTGTGCCATCTATGGTGAGTTCTCCCTCGCCACTTACGGCTCGCAACATGCTGTTGCCATCCATTTGGTTGACTATATCTATTGTAGCGAGGTTTGGTGTGATGCGGAAAACACGTGCAGTAAGTCCGTTCGATATAATCAGCGTCTTACCATCTTCGCCTGCATATACCTCAGCTTTGTAATCTGAGGCGTCAATCAGCCAATCCTTCTCGCTCTGCTTCAATGCAAGATGATTGAGCGAGGGTAGCCTTTTCATTTTATTGCTGATTCTCTGCCAGTCGCTATCGTTAACCTTTTCGACAGTCGAAATCTCCTCTTCAGCAACTGTTTTGCCGTTCATTGCAGAATTATATGTTTGCGAAGTGGGAATTTGGTCAAATGCTAATGATCGTTGCATAGCATTACTCTCAAAGCATAAAAGGTATATGATAAAGCTAATTATGCAAAAGGCTCTCATGGGCTTGTCGTTTTTTTTCGGATAACAAATATACACAAAAAAGGCAGAAATTTCAATTTGGGATTAGGTATAAAGGATAGAAAAGAGAAGTAATGATATACCTATATTATATAATAGGGGTGTTTTTTTGGAGGGGAGTATATCTGTAAGTTTCCAATGTTACGAAAACGTTAATTGCTAAAATAATTTAAAAACGTAATAATTTGGTTAATAATAAGTTA
>JAFXLG010000002.1 GCA_017531305.1 Alistipes sp. | reverse complement strand
TAGTAGCAAATCTACATCTTAACTCATCTATATACGGTCTTTCAGGACCGCATTACAACCACGGAAGCCCGTTGCGTATTAAACAATCTACCAACGAATTGCATTATTTCCCAATTTCCTGCCTTTTTCTCGCGAGTTCTTATTATATTTGTACCAAACCTAATTGATATGAAACACTACTGCTCACATCTGTTATCTTATGGACTCATTATCCTCATGGTTATCGGCTTGGGTTGCTCTACCAAAGAGGAATTTATTCCCGAATTGAGCGTTTCGGTTGATAATGCGGATACAACAACTCCACATGCTCTTACATTCGATAACAAGGGCGGTAGCGTTTCACTCCAGATAAAAGCCAATACTGAATGGAAAATATCTAATCCAAGCAATTGGATCAGCCTATCACATACGGAGGGAAGTGGGCAACAAAGCGTCAAAGCTACTATCTCGCCGACTCAAGAATCCCGCAGCACAGTGATATTGATAACGCTCAAAGAGTTCAAGCAAGAGAGTGTTGCGATTGATATTGTCCAGCATTACACCCCTGAAGAACCAAAAGATGATAACTCTGGCGACAACGAGGATGGCAACGAGGGTGATAGAGAAGATCCATCGAACCCTAATCAGGGTGGCGACCAGTCGGGCGATGGCGATTCAAACGAGAATCCAAACGAGAATCCATCTGACAAAGATGATCCAACCGATCCAGAGCCAGGCAACGACCCCAACAATCCCGACAATGAAGGAGACGGTGACGGAAACGGAGATAAAGACGGAGAGGGCGAAGGTAACGAAAATGGCAATGGTAATGGAGATGAAAACGGGGATGGAGGTGAAGGCATAGATCCCGATAATCCTAATGAAAATCCCGAGGATCAAGAGCCAGAAGACGACACCGATGATCCTCAGCCAATCAACATCGCAGAACTTAGATCATTGATGACGGAGGAGATGAAGAGCGTAGCGATAGATAACCAGCACGACAGGGTCCTCACCGCCATCGTCATGAACGACACCAATGCTGGCAATTTCTACCCTAATCATCTTTTCCTATCGGCAGAAGGTGCTACCTCTGCTGACAACGGCATTACGCTCAGCGGCAAGATTACGTCACCCGCTACATTAGGCGTAGAGATGGGCGACAAAGTCGAAATCACCTTAAAATCCAAAAACGCAGTCGCCATAAAGTACAAAGGCAGGTACGAGATTACGGGCGAGGTCGGAACTGAATGGATGGAACTAAAAGTGATAAGTTCTGACAATAAGATAGAGCCGATAGAAATTGATGCTCAAGAGCTTGGACAATATCAGGCAATGACCGTTAGAATTAAGGACGTACAGCCAACTTCTTCAGGTCGTTGGCATAGTACAGACAACAAAGGATATACAGAGTTTACCTCAAGTAATGGATACGCTTTTGGAGTTTACACCCGTGCCGAAGCCCTATTTTCTGCCAACGAATATCACGTTACGCAAGGTGATATTAGCGGCATTGTAGTGATCGAGGATAACGAGGCTTTGCTATATCCTCGCAATTTAGAAGATGTATATGATTTTAATGGTGCCTCGCCTGAACCCGATCCTGAGGAGCCAGATGAGCCTGAAGATCCTGAAGATCCTGAAAACCCTGATGATCCCGAAAATCCACAAGAACCCGAAAGCCCTGAAGATCCTAACGATAAGGAAGGCTCTAATGGAGACAATAATAATCCAGATCCTAACCCAGATCAAGGCTCAGAAGATAACACCGATCAGGGCGGAGATACTCCATCGGGAGGAGGTAATGATAATCCAGAGGACTCAGGCAATGAGGAAGGAGATGATCCTAAAGAGGATGATCCTTCTCAGATAACCGAAACATACACATTAGTCGAATCAGTCGAGAAACTGACCGAGGGCAAATACTACATTGGCGGTTATCAAGGCTCTACACTATATTTAGCTACTGGATCGCTCACCGAGCATAACCACTGCACGACCAAAAGCTTTAGCTATGAGGATGATAAAATCACTCCGCTTGAAGATGTTGATGCCGCAATAGTGAATTTGATTAGAAGCGAGGACGATAAAGGTTATCACATACAATTTACAGATGGCAGATACCTCACAGCTACCGATAACAAAGCAGGATCTCTCGCGCTTTCGAGTCAGAAGAGTAACTATTGGATCTTCTCGGAGCATAATGAGGGTGGATTCATATTAAAGCAATCGGGTGGTATAAACGTCAAGTTGATTATATCGAAACGTGCCAAAGGCGACATCTTGCGATCAATAGATGGCGAGGAGAGTGGCGGTGGAGTAATTTTTATACGCATAAACTAAGTTCTATTTAGCATTGGATATGAACGCGTTAAGAAAGATTGCATATACATTGTTGCTACTATTAATCGCCCTGCCAATCTCAGCTCAGCGAAGGGAGAGAATAGGATTTTACAATGTAGAAAATCTTTTCGACACTATAAACGACCCCTCGATAGAAGATCATCAGATGCTTCCTCTGTCGGATTTAGAGTGGAATAGCGAGAAATACCAGCGCAAAGTCAAGGCAATAGCACGGCTGATACGAGATATGGACTACCCCACCATAATGGGTTTGGCGGAGGTGGAGAATCGAAGAGTGATTGAGGATATACTGCGGCAAGATGAACTAAAGCATTTGCCTTATGATATATGCCATTTCGACTCGCCCGACAAAAGAGGGATTGATGTCGCTATGATTTTTCGCAGCGACTCTTTCCGATTATCCAAAGCTCAAGCCATTCGTTCTAAAATTAGTCATAGCACCAGAGACCTACTTTTGGTAGATGGCTATCTACATGATAAGCCACTGAGCATTATTGTTGTACACCTCCCCTCTCGCATAGGCGGAGAGCGATTCACCGAGCCCTCTCGTATAGATGGAGCTAAGCAAATAAGAGCATTAACTGATTCGCTGATAAGTCAGGAGGCGGATCGCGGAGTGATTATCATGGGCGATATGAACGACAACCCCAAAGACCGAAGCCTAAGGCTCATACTTCGCGCCCAAAATAGAATCAGACCCAAAACAGAGCTATCCGATAAAGCACTCTACTTATATAACCCGTTTGCAAGGTTACATAGGCGAGGAGAAGGCACAACGTTCTACAACGGCAAATGGAATATGTATGATAACATCATAGTTTCTGAGAATCTACTTAAGTGCGACCTCGGTCAAAGAGCAATAAAACACTATAATATAAGACCTTACATATTCCGCAACGCTGCGTTACTTGGGCAAAATGGCAAACCTCTACCCACCTACAAAGGGAGTGTTTACATGGGTGGCATAAGCGACCATCTACCCATTTATATAGAGATTGGGTTATGATATGATGCGAGATTTAAGAGAAGATTTTTTGAAAAACGAATATTTTTAACTATTTTTGAGCAATAAATTTAGAAACAATATAATTTTATTAGAAAAACATTTTTGTTTTTAAAATTGTGACAGCAAATTTTTAATTAATCAATAAAACACAAAAGAACATGAAAATTAACCGTCTATTTTTATTATGCTTTGCCCTAATCGTGGGTGTGGCATTACAGAGCTGTTGTAACATCTCGGGTGACAACTACTCTATGAAGAATGGCATGATTGTTTTTGACGAGCCTGCACCTGCAGCTGGTCAGCAGACTATGTTGCAGTTTGCTGCAGATCCTATTCCTGTAGTAAGAGTAGGTTTCGTAGGTTTGGGTATGCGCGGTCCCGGTGCAGTAGGTCGTTTCACTCACATTCAGGGCGTAGAGATCAAGGGTTTGTGCGATTTGGAGCAGAAGAACGTAACAAAGTGCCAGCCTTACCTTACAAACGCTGGTATGCCAAAGGCTGATGAGTATGTTGGTCCTGAGGCTTACAAGCAGCTTTGCGAAAGGGAGGATATCGACTTGATCTACATCGCTACAGATTGGCTTCACCACGTGCCTATCGCAGTTTACGCAATGGAGCATGGCAAGCACGTAGCTATCGAGGTTCCTGCTGCTACAAGCATCGAGGAGTGCTGGCAGTTGGTTGACACATCAGAGCGCACTCGCCGCCACTGTATGATGTTGGAGAATTGCGTATATGACTTCTTCGAGCTCACTTGTTTGAACATGGCTCAGCAGGGCTTGTTCGGCGAGATCGTACACGCTGAGGGTGCATATATCCACAACCTCTCTGATTTCTGGGGTGACTACCATGAGAACTGGCGATTGGACTTCAACCAGAAGCACCGCGGTGATGTATATGCAACACACGGCTTCGGTCCTGTTTGTCAGGCTTTGAATATCCACCGTGGTAACCGCTTGACTCACTTGGTATCAATGGATAGCAAGTCTGTTGTAGGTTTGGAGACTGCTAAGGAGAAGATGGGTGTTGATGAGTTCGCTAACGGTGATCATACTGTAACTTTGGTACAGACTGAGAATGGTCAGTGCATCGAGATTCAGCACAACGTTTATACTCCACGCCCATACAACCGTCTCTATCAGTTGACAGGTTCTAAGGGTTTTGCTAACAAGTACCCAATCTCTGGCTTCACATTCTTGCCAGGTCAGATCCCAAGCGATGTTTTGAAGGGCGCAACTGTAGAGGCTCAGAAGATTGACCTCAGCAAGATTGATCCTGCAAGCATCCCAGAGGCTACACTTAACCCACATAGCTTCGTATCTCCAGCAGTACAGAACGCTATCATGCAGGCTTATAAGCACCCTATCCACCGAGAGATCGAGGAGACTGCTAAGAAGGTAGGTGGTCACGGCGGTATGGACTTCGTAATGGATTATC
>JAFXLG010000029.1 GCA_017531305.1 Alistipes sp. | reverse complement strand
GTAGTTATAATCAGAAAGAGGAGAATTATGCATATAACAATTCGGCCGTAACCGTCATTTTCAAAGATGCGCCTCAGCAAAATTCTTCTGACTATTTCAGAGGCATGCGAACAATTCCTGAATATACGATTGCCTATGTTGATACTCTTCTTTATAGAAATTTCTATATTCCAAAGAATATAGGTTATGACACATTATCCGTTTCTGCAAAGTATGGATATGTTGAGATCCTACATAGGTATAATTTAATTGAGGATATTCCCTATTTGTTGATTGCGGGAGACAGTGTATTATTTACCTATGATGAGTACAATAGACCCAATATCAAGAGCCTAAAATCCGAAGCAAATACTCGCCTATACAATTTACTATGGAGCGACTCAAGAGCTATACAAGCAAACAAATATTCAACTAATACAATACTTTCAGATGATCGTTTTGGTTTTGCCTATAAATTAATCAAAGAAGGCAAGACTCCTCAGTCATTAATCGAGGAATTAGGATACGATAAATTGTATTGTAATCTTGATTCTTTGAAACAGGTTTTTGTACAATATACAGAATCCATAAAACTAAAATTTGATACACTTGTATCATCGGGTGTAATAAGTAAAACTTATGCAGACTATTACCTTCGCAAGATTGGATTAAAGCAACAAAGTGTTGATGATGTTATCCAGAATGATAGTTTGAAATACTACATCTCGAACTATACTCTATTGCTTTCAAATCGTCATAATTATACAAAAGCTCCTCAAGGAACAAAAGCTCCTCAATTATTTGATTTAATTGCTGCAGATTCTTCATTACAGACTACTACGCGAAACATCATGCTTCGTGAAACATTGTATGGAATTCAAAATACAGGTTGGACTCCATATCCCCCACAATTGGTAGCTAAATATGAAGAGAAGTATCGCCAGATTACGGGAGATTCGCTTTCTTATAACAAAACCATCAATAATAAAAATACAATTTCTGAATATTCAGCAGATTTACTCCTAAAAAATTTCAATGGAGAAGAGTTTAAATGGCAAGATGTAATAAACAAATATAAAGGTAAAGTTATTTATGTTGACTTTTGGGCTTCGTGGTGTGCTCCATGCAGAGCAGAAATGCCCAAAGCAAAACAACTTAGAGAATCATACAAAGATAAAGATGTGGTATTTGTATATTTAGCGGTGAATGATAAGGAACAAAATTGGCGTCAAGCAGTAAAAGATTGTCAAACAGATTATTTGGGTGAAAATTATTTTGTATCGAACACTTCGACTGCTAACCTTTTGAAGGAAATAAAATTTAATACAATACCTCGACTTTTGTTGTATGACAAAAATGGCAAATTAGTAGATATCGATGCTCCACGCCCAAGTTCCGAGCAAATACAGCCTTTGATTGATAAATATCTCATACAGTGATTATACAACAATTACGGGTGCTACTCAAATAGCACCCGTAATTTATTTCTCAGTTCTCGCATTTCACTCCTAAAATCGTATAAGGTGAGCTATTTTGAGGCTGCTCGCAGATGGGAAAACCGCAGCATACTAAGTGTATGTGAGGATTTTCACATCAAGGCAGACGCCGAAATAGCCAGTTTATACGGTTTTTACTAGTTGCCGACTTCGCACAGGAACTTAATTCGCACCAATCGAATCTCTTCCTCGGTATAATCCGATCCGAGCTCCTCGATGGCTGCATCCAAAGAGTCACTCTCAGCATCCTCCTTAAAATATAGATAGATGTCTTCTGCCTTATCCTCGTCCATATAATTATTAATATAGTACGAGATATCGAGCTTAGTACCCGAATTTACGATACCCTCGACCTCAGACAAAACCTCATCAAACTCTAAATTCTTAGCCCTCGCTATATCTTCGAAATCCATCTTGCGGTCGATTGACTGAATGATGAATATCTTATTTCCCGACTTGTTGGCTACGCCCTTTACGACCATATCTTGAGGGCGGATAATATCCTTCTCCTCGACATAGGCTTTGATTAACTTAACGAACTCCTCGCCAAACTTCTTAGCCTTGCCTGCGCCCACGCCCGAGATATTCTGCATCTCCTCGATGGTGATTGGGTATTGGATAGACATATCCTCCAACGATGGATCCTGGAAGACCACAAACGGAGGTAAATCGTGCTTCTTAGCCACCTTCTTACGCAGATCCTTCAACATGGCAAACAACTCTTCATCGGCTGCACCACCCTTGCCGATCTGCGCTGCCATAGCCTGATCCTCCTCCTGCTGATCCTCGTAATTGTGATCCAAGGTGATGGTCACAGGCGCAGGAGAAGAGATATACTTCAAGCCCTTGTCGTTGATTGATAGGAGTCCGTAATTCTCGATACTCTTATCGACCAATCCCAAAATCAAAGCCTGACGCACCACTGCTCCCCAAAATTTGGCATCATGCTCAGCACCCTTGCCAAACCACGACAATTTATTGTGCGAATAGCTCTTGACCTGAGCTGTAACCTTACCTGTCAATACGGCAGCCAAATGGTCAACCTTGAATTTATCACCGATAGCCTCCAGAGTCTGCAAAGCGAGTTTCATCTCTGCCTGAGCATTTACCTTAGGCTTAGGATTTACACAGTTGTCGCACGCTCCGCAATTTGCCTCACCATACTCCTCGCCGAAGTAGTGCAACAGCGTTTTACGGCGGCACATCGAACTCTCGGCATAAGATACGGTCTCCAACAAGAGCAACTTACCGATCTCCTGCTCTGCTAAAGGCTTGTCCTGCATGAATTTTTCCAACTTCTGGATATCCTTATAGCTATAGAACGTGAGGCAATGACCTTCGCCACCATCTCGTCCCGCGCGACCTGTCTCTTGATAATATCCCTCCAAAGATTTAGGAATATCGTAGTGAATCACGTAGCGTACATCGGGCTTATCGATACCCATACCAAAGGCAATGGTCGCCACAATCACATCGACTCGCTCCATCAGGAAGTCATCCTGATTGTTGGCACGAGTCTGGGCATCCATACCAGCATGATATGCCAATGCCTTGATGCCGTTTGCCATAAGCAACTCAGCCAACTCCTCAACCTTTTTACGGCTCAAGCAATAGATGATACCGCTTTTACCCGGACGCTGCTTGATGAAGCGGATGATATCGTGATCTGCATTGTGTTTAGGGCGAATCTCATAGAAGAGATTTGGTCTATTGAACGAAGATTTAAATACCGCAGCATCGCTCATACCAAGATTCTTCTGGATACCCATCTGCACCTTTGGGGTAGCAGTAGCAGTCAGAGCAATCAACGGAGCTTGACCGATATCGTTGATAATAGGACGGATACGGCGATACTCAGGGCGGAAATCGTGCCCCCACTCTGAGATACAGTGTGCCTCGTCAATGGCATAGAACGAAATTTTAATCTTACGCAGAAACGCTACATTATCCTCCTTGGTGAGTGATTCAGGAGCGAAGTAGAGCAATTTGGTTTTGCCGTCTAAAACATCCTGACGCACCTGATTTATCGCTGTTTTATTGAGCGAAGAGTTCAAGGAGTGGGCAATACCCGATTCTGTAGAAAACGTACGCATAGCATCGACCTGATTCTTCATCAAGGCGATAAGTGGCGAAATGATAATCGCTACTCCGTCCATAATCAAGGCGGGGAGCTGATAGCAAAGGGATTTACCACCTCCAGTCGGCATCAAGACAAAAGTATCTCGACCCGAAAGAAGGTTGCGTATAACTGCCTCTTGATTTCCCTTAAAAGAGGTAAATCCAAAATACTCTTTCAGTTTGTCATGCAATAACGTACTATCCTGCTCCATTGTTTTAATCCTCAAATCAGATTATATGCGTTCTTTGAAATATCAATTTTCATTCAAAGATAAAACTTTTTTTGGAAAAAATTGATAACTTTGTGAAAAATTTTCAAGCATTATGCGACTTTTTACAAGCGAATTGGTGAAAAAATACAAGTCTCGCACTGTTGTTAACCATGTTACCATAGATGTTAAGCAAGGCGAGATCGTGGGGTTGCTCGGTCCTAACGGAGCAGGAAAGACTACTACCTTTTATATGATAGTAGGTCTTATCAAGCCCAACGAGGGACAGATATTCCTTGAGGACGACAACGGCAAGATCAGCGAGCTGACCAACGAGCCAGTATATCGCCGCGCACAGATGGGTGTAGGATATTTGGCACAGGAGGCTTCGGTATTCCGCCGTCTGAGCGTGGAGGATAATATTAAGGCAGTTTTGGAGATGACCTCTTACAGCAAAGAGTATCAGCGCGAACGTTGCGAATCGCTTATCGAGGAGTTCCGCCTGCAGAAAGTCCGCAAGAGTTTGGGTATCCAGCTTTCGGGCGGTGAGCGTCGCCGTACAGAGATCGCTCGTGCGGTAGCCATCAATCCTGCATTTATCTTGCTGGATGAGCCATTTGCAGGAGTTGACCCTATCGCAGTGGAGGATATTCAGAGTATTGTCGCTACATTGAAGAATAAAAATATTGGTGTGATCATCACCGACCACAACGTGGATGAGACTCTGGAGATCACCGACCGCACATACCTGCTCTATGAAGGCAAGATCCTCAAGACAGGTACCGCCGAAGATTTGGCGAATGATGAGATGGTAAGAAAGGTTTATTTGGGCAAGAACTTCGAGTTGCGCCGTAAACCAAGCTATGCCATGCAGAAGATACAAGAGCAGCAAGAAAATAAATAAGATACCGACCACAATATGGATAAAAGCGTCTCCGCGGGGAGTGTTAAGGGAATTATAGCTCCACCAAGTTCAAAAAGTTATGCACAACGAGCTATAGCATTGGCTCTGTTGGCTCAGGGCAAGAGCATTTTGCGAAACATCGAGTTCTGCAAAGATACTCGCTCAGCACTTTCGTGCATCGAGGCTTTGGGAGCAAAGGTTGAAGTTCTCGACCATAACACAATTGCTATCGAGGGTGGACTATGCCCTCAGACAAACACACTGCAGGTGGGAGAATCGGGATTGGCTACCC
Organism: Alistipes sp.; assembly: GCA_017531305.1. GTDB lineage: Bacteria > Bacteroidota > Bacteroidia > Bacteroidales > Rikenellaceae > Alistipes. The sequence continues at coordinate 9,834 of JAFXLG010000029.1, read as the reverse complement.
GACTCTTTACCCCTATCGCATCGTTGTGGCATGAGGCTGTTACCATTCAAGGTGAAGGCACTCTGCTGCACCGCCCCATGATCATGATGATTGAGCCACTCAGAGCGTTGGGAGTAGAGGTGCGTGACGGTGGAGGATACCTACCAATCGAGGTCAAAGGTCCTATCCACGGTGGAGAGATTAAGGTTGACGGCAGTATTTCATCGCAGTTTATCACAGGACTGCTTCTCTCGTTGCCTCTTGCTGAGGATGACACCACATTGCACGTTACTTCACCCGTTTCGACTCCATATATCGACATGACTATCGACACAGCCCGTCTGTACGGTATAGAGATCATGCAAAAAGAGGGCGATTACACAGAGTTCTTTATTGAGGGTGGTCAGAAATATACACCTGCCGACATCTCGATAGAGGGCGATTGGAGTGGAGCTTCATCAATGCTCGTAGCGGGAGCTATAGCGGGAGAGGTTACAGTAAAGAATATCTCTACGCTATCTAAACAAGCCGACACCGCCATCATAAGAGCATTGGAAAGAGCAGGTGCAGGTATCATCATCGAGCAGGATTCGATCACAGTATCGAAGCGTCCACTCAAGGCTTTTTCGTTCGATGCCACAAACGCTCCCGACCTATTCCCTGCACTTGCAGCTTTGGCTGCTGCAGCCGAAGGCGTATCGACAATCATCGGCACATCTCGTCTGCGTCATAAGGAGAGCGACAGAGCCGAGACTCTGCGTCAGGAGTACGAGAAGTTGGGTATCGAGATAGATATCAGCGAAGAGAATGTAATGAAGATCCGAGGAGGAAAGATCAAACCAGCAGCGGTATTCAGCCACGGGGATCATCGTATCGCCATGTCATTGGCGGTATCGGCTCTCAGATGCGAGGGCGAAGTTATAATCGAGCAGGCAGAGAGTGTAGAGAAGAGCTACCCTACATTCTTTGAGGATTTGGAATCAATAATTCAGCGATAATGAACTCTTGGGGTAATATATTCAGAGTAAGTATTTGGGGAGAGTCTCATGGTCAGCAGGTGGGAGTCTGTATTGACGGAGTCCCTGCGGGGATAGAGTTATGTGAGGAGGACTTCAAGGCAGACTTAGATCGCCGCAGAGCAGGAACTGCAGGCACCACGCCTCGCAAGGAGAGCGATTTGCCCCATGTGGTATCGGGTCTTTTCACCGGTCATACGACAGGATCGCCATTGACAATAGAGTTTCTCAATGAAAATACACGTTCATCGGACTACTCTTCATTAGAGAAGCACCCTCGACCATCTCATGCCGATTTGGTGGCTAAACAGAAGTGGGAAGGATACAACGATCCGCGAGGTGGCGGGCACTTTTCAGGACGTATCACTTTGGGGTTGGTTGCTGCAGGTGTTGTGGCGAAGAAGATTTTGGGTGAGAAGGTTGCCTTTTCGACAAACATTATCGAGATCGGAGGTTGTCGTGATGCACAAAATTTTGACCACATAATAGCACAAGCAGCAAAAGATCAAGACTCGGTAGGAGGCGTTATAGAGTGCCGCATCAACGGCATCGAGGCGTCATTGGGAGAGCCTTTCTTCGATTCGGTAGAGAGCACAGCGGCTCACCTTTTGTTCTCTATTCCTGCGGTAAAAGGTGTGGAATTTGGAGCTGGCTTCGAAGCAGCAAGGATGCGCGGATCGGAGCACAACGACATGATTATTGACGCTGACGGACATACAAAAACCAACCATGCAGGAGGTATTGTAGGAGGTATTACCAATGGTAATGAAATCGTTGTACGAGCCGCGATCAAACCTACTGCCTCGATATCAAAACAGCAGATGAGCTATAATTTTGAGAGCCATGCCATCGAGCCTCTCTCTATCAAGGGTCGCCACGATGCTTGCATTGCGCTTCGTGCTGCGGTTGTCGTAGAGTCGGCAATGGCTATTGCATTGGCAGACCTTAAACTTAGATCATAGGATTAGTGAAAACCCGCCGAACAGATCTCATAACACACATCGCTCAACAAATCTCCTCGCTTTATTCGCCAGAGGAGAGCAAAACCATTGCTCGTAAGATCTCATCTTACTTAAGCAAGGAAGATGAGATAAAGTATCTCATTGATCCCAACGGAGAGGTCGAAGTCGAGGGTGTGGAAGAAGTTGTAGAGCAACTTAAGTCGGCGCGCCCATTGCAATATATCTTAGGGAAGGTAGAGTTCTATTCGTTGGAGCTTTTCATTTCGGAAGGGGCATTGATTCCACGCCCTGAGACCGAAGAACTTGTCATGTGGGCTTTGGAGAAGGCTAAAGGCATACTTTCACCTCGGATAGTTGATCTATGCACAGGTAGCGGATGTATAGCTTTAGCCCTTAATAGCGCAAAACCAGAGGCTCTTGTTACGGCAGTTGATCTTTCGGATGATGCTCTTAGCATAGCTTGCCGAAATAGAGAACTATTAAATCTCGATGTGGAAATTATCAAAGATGACGTCCTTCAAGGCTTGCCCGCGTTGCAAGGAAGGAGATTTGATATGATTATCTCCAATCCGCCATATATTCCACACCATGAGATAGAGTCGATGCATCGTAACGTAGTTGAGCATGAGCCACACATGGCTCTATTTGTCGCGGATAATGATCCATTGATATTCTATCGTGCCATAGCACGCTCGGCAAAGGAGCTATTGCATGCAGGAGGATATTTGCTATTTGAAATTCACGAAGCATTTGGCGAGCAGACACGTCTGTTGCTCAAGGCAGAGGGATTCTGCGACATAGAGTTACGCCACGACTTTAGAGATAAACCGAGAATGATATGTTGCAGGAAAAAGTAGATACTACGCGCAAAAAGACCAAGACTCCCGAGCAGGCTCTCTCTTCGCTTATGCGCCTATGCGCTCGCATGGAGCGTTGCTCGGCTGATGCCATGCGACTGATGCGCGGATGGCAGATTGAGCCAGCGAAGGCTCAAGAGATACTGCAACGTCTCATTAAAGATAGATTTCTTGACGATAGACGCTACGCCGAGGCATTTGTAAGAGAGAAGATCTCGCTCAGCTCATGGGGCGAATATAAGATCAAGGCTGCGCTCAAGCGTAAAAAGATACCAGAGTCGATTATAGCTGAGGTCTTAGGAAGCATGGAGAGCCTCCACGATACCGAAAGGCTGAAAGAGCGATTGGCTCGCAAGTTACGCACCGTAAAATATAAAAACACCTACGACTTGCGCACTAAACTCATCCGACATGGGTTATCGCTGGGTTTCAGTATGGATGATGTAATAAAAACCACCGAAGAGATTACCAAAAACCTGACAACAGAACAAGAATGCGAAGATATTTTCTTTTAATCATAGCACTACTAATTTTAACCGTCACACAATCTGTGGCGCAGAAACTATCTGCCTCAGATTATGTCTATCCGCTTAAGAATGTAGCAGGATACTACTCTGCCAACTTTGGCGAGATGCGCCCCAACCACTTCCATGCAGGCACAGATTTCAAGACCGATGGTGTGGAGGGTAAATCGGTTGTGTCAGTTGCTGATGGTTACATTTCGCGAATTTCCCTATCGCCTTCGGGTTACGGTTTGGCACTCTACGTCAGCCACCCCAACGGCATGACATCGGTGTATGGACATTTGTCACGTTTTCGCAAGGATATACACGAGTTTGTACTCTCGGAGCGTCGCCGCCGAAAGCGCAGCAGCGTGGATATATATTGCGACAAGGATTGTTTCCCTGTAAAGCAGGGCGAGGAGATTGCTTTGTCGGGCAACACAGGTTCTTCAATGGGACCTCATCTGCATTTTGAGCTACGAGAGAGCCAAAGTCAAAAAACGCTGAACATCATAGCTCAAGGCGTGATCACCCCAAAAGATGATATCTCGCCATATTTTATGAAGTTGCACTACTTTGAGGTAGATACCATAGGAGGTATTCCGTATCATAGCGATCGCACGACAATGAAAGTCTATAAATCGAGCGACAACACCTACAAATTAGAGCAAAAAACACCTGTAAAAGTTGGTCGCAAAGGCTACTTCGTGGTCGAGACTTCGGATCGTAAAAACGACTGCGCCAATACATACGGCGTCTATAATTTAAAGTTGGAGCTGGATGGCAAGAGGATTTTTGAGTATCGCAATGACGGCTTCACGTTTGACCTATCGAGATATTGCAATGCAGTATCATACTATCCCATTCAACGTAATTCTCGCAACGAGGCTATGCGTACTGCTTTGATGCAAGGTACGCCAAAACTCTTTTTCCCTACGGTGGTAAATCAAGGCATCATCACTACCCAAGAGGGTGAGCAACGCGAAGTTACGCTTCTGGCTACGGATGATTGCAAGAATACCTCTATGCTGAGTTTTTCGATCATAGGTAAGCCTAACGAGGAGTGCTTCAAACCACAGGTTGACGAGTCACTCAGAAAGGTATATTACAACCACGATTTTGCCGAGAAGGTGGATGATACGATGAGCGTAATAATTCCCAAAGGAGCATTGTACGAATCTATCGCCATGAAGATGTGCGCTTCGGAGATTACCCCCAAGGCAGATTCCACCATAAAGATTCTATCGCCAGCATATCTTGTTCATGATGATAACACACCGTTGCAGAAGAGCATAGGAATCGTTTTCACTCACAATGTCGAAAAAAATCTGCAACGTCAAACAGTAGTAGCACGCGTAAACTCAAATGGCTGGGTTTCATACGTTGGCGGCACTTATCGCTACAATCGTATCGCGGCACGCACCACCGTTTTTGGCACATTCTGCTTGGTGGCAGATCTTGCAGCACCCGTTATCTCGCCTTCGTTTAAAGATGGTGGCGACTATCGCTCAAGCGACAAAATCTCATTCCGAGTATGGGATAATTTTTCGGGTGTGGCTTCATACGATGTATGGATTGACGGTGAGTGGATCCCTGTAGAGTTTGCCCGAAATCGCTCGGTGATAAATCTCAAAGCCGAAGGCATTAAGGGTGGCAAAAACCATAAAATCATGATTAAAGCTAAAGATTCATGTGGCAATATCGCTTCGTGGGAGGGAAGTTTTATTAAATAGATAATTTTCAGCAAGAAAAACTGCTTTTATATTAGGAATTCCACCTTTTCTTACTACCTTTGGTCGCAAGAAACCTTTAATACAAATCTATATGCTTAAAAAATCTATTCTGAGCCTTTTGGCAATATGCTCTTTTGCGCTCTCATTCGCACAGCAAAAGGAGTTTTCACCTGCCGATTATGTAAATCCGCTGGTGGGTACTCATTCTGAATTTGCACTCTCTACAGGTAACACATATCCCGCCATTGCTCGCCCATGGGGTATGAATTTCTGGTCGCCTCAGACTGGAAACATGGGTGACGGTTGGATGTATAGTTATACTGCTCACAAAATCAAGGGCTTTAAGCAGACACACCAGCCAAGCCCTTGGATCAATGACTACGGTCAGTTTGCCATCATGCCTGTGGTGGGCAAGCCTGAGTTCAATCAGGATAGACGTGCAAGCTGGTTCTCGCACAAGGCAGAGATCGCCAAGCCATATTACTATCAGGTATATCTGGCGGAGCATGACGTGGTGGCTGAGTTCTCGCCAACGGATCGTGCTGTATTGTTCCGCTTCACATTTCCTGATTCAGATAACTCTTACATCGTGGTGGACGCTCTCGACAGAGGCTCATACGTCAAGGTGGACAAGTCAAAGAATCGCATCATAGGTTACTCTACCCGCAATTCGGGAGGTGTTCCTCGCGACTTCAAGAACTACTTTGTAGTGGAGTTCGACAAGCCTATCGAGATGGTCAATACATTCGCTAACGGTGAGTTGCATGAGGGTGAGGTCGAGCAGAAAAGCAACCACGTAGGTGCCGTTATCGGCTTTAAGACAAAGCGTGGCGAGAAGGTACACGCCCGAGTGGCATCCTCTTTCATCAGCTTTGAGCAGGCAGAGATCAATCTCAAGGAGTTGGGCAACGACACTTTGGAGCAACTCAAGGAGAAAGGTCGCAAGGCATGGAATGATGTTTTGGGCAGAATCGAGGTAGAGGGTGGCTCGGTAGATCAATACCGCACATTCTACTCTTGCCTCTATCGTTCGACACTCTTCCCTATGAAGCACTATGAGATTAATGCCGAGGGCGAGGTGGTACACTATAGCCCACACAACGGCAAGGTCGAGAAGGGTTATTTCTACACAGGCACAGGTTTCTGGGATACATTCCGTAGTCTCTTCCCACTTTTGAATTTGCTCTATCCTTCGGAGAACAAGAAGATGCAGGAGGGCTTTGTAAACGTATATCGCGAAAGTGGTTTCTATCCTGAGTGGTCGAGCCCTGGTCATCGTGGATGTATGGTCGGCAATAACTCGGCATCGGTTTTGGCTGATGCTTACCTCAAGGGGATAAAGGTCGAGGATGTAGATACTATGTATGAGGGTTTGATCCATGGCACAAAGAACGTACACCCAAGAGTCTCTTCTTCGGGTCGTTTGGGTCATGAGTATTACAACACGTTGGGCTATGTGCCATACGATGTGGGTATCAACGAAAATACGGCTCGTACTTTGGAGTATGCCTACAATGATTGGTGCATCTACCGCATGGCTAAGGAGTTGAAGCGTCCTCAGGAGGAGATAGAGCTATTCCGCAAACGCGCCTTGAACTATCGCAACGTGTTTGACAAGGAGACAAATTTGATGCGCGGACGCTTGAAGAACGGCGAGTTCCAAAAGCCATTCTCTCCTCTTAAGTGGGGAGATGCCTTCACCGAGGGTAATAGCTGGCACTACACTTGGTCTGTGTTCCACGATCCACAAGGTTTGATCGATTTGATGGGTGGCGACAAGGAGTTTGTCAATATGCTTGACTCGGTATTTACTGTACCACCAATCTTTGATGACAGCTACTATGGCGGCGTAATCCACGAGATTCGTGAGATGCAGATTATGAATACAGGTAACTATGCTCACGGCAATCAGCCTGTGCAGCACATGATCTACCTCTACAACTACGCAGGCGAGCCTTGGAAGGCTCAGTATTGGGTACGTCAGGTCATTGATCGCTTCTACTCGGCTACTCCTGACGGATATTGCGGTGATGAGGATAACGGTCAGACTTCGGCATGGTATGTATTCTCTGCTTTGGGATTCTACCCTGTATGTCCTGCTTCGGATGAGTATGTGATGGGTGCGCCACTCTTCAAGAAGGCGACAATCCACCTTGAAAATGGCAAGGAGTTCGTAATTGAAGCTCCAGAGAACAGCGAGGAGAATATCTATATTAACTCCTTGAAGTTCAACCGCAAGCCTTACACCCGCAACTTTATTACCTACACCGATTTGATGAAGGGCGGTACTATCGAGGCTAAGATGTCTTCGGAGCCAAACACCAAACGAGGCGTAAAGGCTGAGGATCGTCCATACTCACTCTCAAACGAGAAATAGAGCTTGGATATTAAGATAATAAGAGATGGTGGCATGAGAGAAAATGTCACCATCTTTTTTGGACATATGCACGAAAAATACAATAAATTCTTACATATCAGTTTTTTTCGCTATATTTGCGATGATATAAGAGAATTTTCAACCTTGAATCAAACACATTAAGATATGAAACAGAATACATTTTGGAGAGATGCTTCCAAGGCGGGAGCTATCATCGGTGCAGTAGGCGTAGTGACAAGTTTGCTCGCAATGCTTTTGCCTTCAATAGCTTTCGTGGCTAATCTGATCAATTTCGTGGCTACGATCTATCTGCTTTTCTACTTCACACGTCAACGTGCAGCTCTTTATGCCAAAGAGGGATTTAGCTACACCATGAGCATAGGCTTTATGGCTGGTATTGCTATTTTTACGGGTATCATAATGGGCGCATACAATATCGTGGCAAGTAATTTTCTCTTTACCGAGCAGGTGGAGCAGGCTCTTCAGACTATCATCGCCACATATTCAAGCATGGGTGCAATGGACAACAACACATTGGATAGCGTGCAGGAGATCTCTCGCATGTATCTCTTCTCGCCAATCCCTGTGCTTTTGTCAAATATACTCAGCCACATCTTGACATTCTGTTTCTACGGCTTATTTATTGCAATAGGCACCAAGCGAGAGGCGGATATTTTCGACTCTACGGTAGATACAGAGGATGAAGACTAACAGCGTTAGATAATGTCAGAAAAGAGATTAGACATATCGGTTGTTGTTCCGCTCTATAACGAGCAGGAGTCTCTGCCCGAACTTTCGGCGTGGATCGATCGAGTTGTCCAAAGCAATCATCTGAGCTATGAGATAATCATGGTCGATGACGGCTCTACGGATGATTCGTGGGAGGTTGTCGAGCAGCTCAAGGAGCAATATCCTGCAATCAAGGGCATTCGTTTTGTCCGCAACTATGGTAAGTCGGCAGCTCTTTATTGTGGATTTGCTGAGGCGCAAGGCGAAGTGGTCTTTACGATGGATGCCGACTTGCAGGATTCTCCAGATGAGATCCCAGAGATGAGACGCATGATACTTGAGGAGGGTTATGACTTGGTATCGGGCTGGAAAAAGAAACGCTATGACCCAGCAGGTAAACGTCTGCCAAGCAAATTTTTCAACCTAACGGCGCGTATTGTTTCGGGCATCAAACTCCATGATTTTAATTGCGGATTGAAGGCTTATCGCCGCCGCGTGATTAAGGCTATCGAGGTCTATGGCGAGATGCACCGTTATATCCCGATCTTGGCTAAACACGCAGGCTTTAAGCGTATTGGCGAAAAGGTTGTGCAACACCAAGAGCGCAAGTATGGCGTGTCGAAATTCGGCATGGAGCGTATGGTTAAAGGCTATCTGGATCTGATCACCGTGTCGTTCATGTCTCATTTTGGTCGCTCTCCGATGTATTTCTTCGGTAGCTTGGGTACTATAATGTTCCTTATAGGAGGTTTTACTACGGTGTGGATCATCGCGCTGAAATTGTATAAGCAAGCGTTGGGTCTCCCCTTAAGATCAGTGACCGACCAACCACTCTTTTTCGTTGCTATAGTAACCGTAATTTTGGGCGCACAGCTCTTCCTTGCAGGATTCTTGGGCGAGCTGATAAACCGCCGTTCATCAGACAGAAATTCATATTTGATTGATAAACGAATAAAATAGTTCTAAAATGATACAACGTATTCAAACACTCTACCTTTTAGCTATTGCACTTTTGATGGGTGTAGCAACATTCACTCCTTTGGCATACTTTGTTGCTGGCAGCGAGGAGTACCTTTTGTACGCTTTTTCACTCAAGAGTGCCACATCATCACACTCGACAATCTATATGGGCATAATCGTAGCTCTGGCAGCTATTATCCCATTTGTTACGATATTTTTGTATAAGAATCGCCTTTTGCAGATTCGCCTCTGCGCAGTGGAATTTGTATTGCTCATCGGCTCGGTAATCTTCATGGCGATATACTACTATTTGGGAAATCGCTTCTTCTCTGACATAGCATTCCACACTCAGGGATTTAGAATCGCCATCATCTTCCCGCTAATCTCACTTATCTTGAACTACCTCGCCATGCGTGGCATATTCAAGGACGAGATGCTCGTAAAGTCGCTTAATCGCATTAGATAGCAGATTCTCTCTAAAGAGATTTTTTATTACAAGAGATATTTTGATTCGCCAATCAGAATATCTCTTTTTTATTCTCACGAATACTCTTACTTAATATTGATATTACAGAGGCTTTTTATTATCTTTGATGAAGTTTGATATAGAATTTATGATTATCAAACCTTTAAGAAGAACTCACGTGAGAATTGGCAATGGATAAGAAAAAATACGATTGTCTGGCTGAGCCATATTCATCACGCTTTTCAAATAACT
>JAFXLG010000028.1 GCA_017531305.1 Alistipes sp. | reverse complement strand
TAACGTACACCTGGAAGGTCCTTAACACGACCACCACGTACGAGCACGATTGAGTGCTCCTGCAAGTTGTGACCCTCGCCTGGGATGTAGGCGTTGACCTCCTTGCCATTTGTCAATCTAACACGTGCCACCTTACGCATAGCCGAGTTTGGCTTCTTTGGTGTTGTAGTGTACACACGTGTACAAACACCACGGCGCTGAGGACACGCTGCGAGTGCTGGAGACTTACTCTTGTCCTCCATGCGTACTCGACCGTTTCTTACTAACTGTTGAATAGTTGGCATTGTAAAAACTTTTGTCCTTTAATTTGTTAATTAATCTGTTTTCGTCTTCTAAAACGTCCAATTCGGAGGGCAAAGGTAATGAAAATTTTTTAATAACACTATATATATGACTTTTTTTTTGCCTTTTTTCAGCATTTTAACCCTAATCCAATTCTTTTTGCTTATCAGATTTGTGATACTATAAGGTTTTATTTATATACTCAAAATTATAGCTATCAACATCAGCGAGTTACGTTTACAATTTCTTAACATTAGGGCGAGAAAAATCGGGCTCAAAAAAAGTTACTGACAGGTTATCAACACCGTTCAATTCCGTCCAAAATTGACAAAAAAAAGAGAAAAACAACCCGAAAAGCAGGTCATCATTCCCCAAAAATTCCGTCCCACGAAAGGTCGATTTCGGCTAAAAAAACAGCAAAAAACTTCCCATTTTAGGACTTCGAGAAACCCTAAAAGAGAGAAAAAATCGCACGAAAAATGAAAAAATCTACCCCGCCAAAGACTAAATACTCGACTCCGAATCGGGACTCAAGCGGAGCTTACGAAGCTGATAAATGAGCAGCACAGCCGCAAGCAGAGTGGCTCCTGCATCGGCAATAGGGATAGAGTACCACACACCGTCAGAGCCCCAATATTTGGGCAAAATAAGCAGCAACGGTACGATAAATAGCAACTGACGCGTCATCGACAAGACGATGGCTCGCTTAGCTTTACCGATGAATTGGAAGAAGTTACCCACGATAATCGAGAAACCGACAACGGGGAACATCAAGAGCAGAACTCGCATACCATGCACCGTTGCCTCAATTAGCTTGGTGGCATCGCCCGACCCATCCTCACTGACAAAAAGGCGCACCACCTCGCGCGGAAAGACCTCACACACAACGAATCCCACGGTAGTGATGGCGGTACCCCATGCCATGGTCATAAAGAGGATTTTACGCACGCGGTCATACTTCTTGGCTCCGTAGTTATAGCCGACAATGGGCTGCATACCCTGACTCAAGCCCAAAACCACCATCGTGAAGAGGAACGCCACGCGGTTGGCAATACCATAGGCTCCGATCTGCAAATCGCCACCATGCGTAGCCAGCGTATTATTGACGATGATAACCACCACGCAGGCGCACGACTGTATCATAAATGGAGCCATGCCGATGCTGAGAATACTCTTGATAATACTGCCACTCAGGCGGAATATGCCACGCCTGAAGCGCAGGAAGGTGGTAGGCTTACTGAAGTGTATGATTTGCAGGATCAGTGGCACGGTCTGACCTATCACCGTTGCCCACGCCGAGCCAGCAATACCCCAGCCGAAGCCGAAGATAAAGAGTGGACAGAGGGCAAGATTGATAGCTACGGACAACAACATCAGATACATCGCCATCTTGGGATAGCCCGACACACGCAACATATTATTAAGACCCAGATACATATGCGTCACCACGTTACCATACAAGATCACGCGCATGAAATCGCTGGCATAACCGATCGTATCGGGACTTGCGCCAAAGAAATACAACAACTCTTCGAGGAAAAACAATCCCAAGAAGGTGAACAAGACGCCCATTATCGTATTGAGCAGTACGACATTTCCCAAGATATGCTCGGCTGCGGCTCTATTGCCCTGCCCCAAGCGGATCGAGGTAATGGCAGCCGAACCTGCACCCACCATTGCACCAAACGCCGCAGCAAGGTTCATCATAGGCATGGTGAGAGCCAGACCTGCAATTGCCAGAGGTCCACAGCCCTGCCCGATGAAGATGCTGTCAACGATATTATAGAGCGAAGACGACACCATGGCAATGATTGACGGCATGGCGTAGCGTCTTAGCAATGTGGATAGGTTATCCGTACCTAACGATAGCGGTGAATCTTGATTACTCATAACGAGCGCAAAGATAGAAAATTTGTCTTAAAAAAAATAAAATCATTGGCGGCAAAACCACTAAGCCCCACCAACAACAAATATCACCTTATAATATTATAATGTATAGACCAGCATCTGATCTTCCACAAACTTTAGTCCAAGCTGAATCGGCTCACCCTGCATAACTCTCGCTTCTATGACTGAGGCTGCGCTATCCAGAGCCTCAATCCTTAGACCGCTGAGCAGATCAACGCCTTCTGGCTGAGCCACCTTATAGAGTGTCTCCTTAGCACACCAGACAGCTGCCGACCACCACTCCTCGCAGCACAAAGTGCGTTCCTCATCGCACAGATAGCGGCTCGCGACCTTCGAGAAATCTCTATCGAGCGATTCGATATCTACTCCGCAGGGGGTATGCGACAAAGCGATAGCCACATGCGTGCGGCTATGCGAGACCGATATATATTTATAAAGGGAATTTGAAATAATGGGCGCACCCGACTCCTGATACCTGACCTCGACCTGCTCGCCCTGAGACTCTCTGAGCAACGCCCTCCAAGCCAAACGCTCACGGCGGCGTGAATAGGAGCTGAAAGAAGCCACCGACTGCAACTCCTCCGCAGTAGCCAAAGCCTCCAACACCTCTAACTGAGCCATTCGCGCCACAAGCACGCACCCCGAGGGGGTATCTATACGCTGACTAATCATCGTAGCTCTTACCAACTACAACCTTGATCTTATCTACGCGGCGAGAATCCATAGCCTGTACGGTAAAGCTGATATCGTGAGCCTCAACCTTATCGCCCTGCTTGAGCAGATCCTGCTTGAGCTCAAGCATCAATCCTGCCAAAGTCTCGGCACGTCCCTGCACATCCGAGAAGATATCTTCGCCGCAACCCACCACGCGCTCGAAATCGACTATGTGGGTCTTGCCATCGAAGATGTAGGTATGTTTATCCAGACGCTCATAGAATGACTCATCCTCATCGCTCTCATCCGAGATCTCACCCACGACCTCCTCCAGAATATCTTCCAACGATACCAAACCTTGAGTGGCTCCATACTCATCGACAACGATGGCGACATGGATCTTATTCTCCTGAAAATCTCTCAGCAGGTCGTCAATCTTCTTATGCTTGGGGACAAAATAGATCTTACGCAGAAGCTGCTGCCATCCAAACTCATTGCCACAAGAGATATGGGGCAAGAGATCCTTCACATACAACGCTCCCTTGATATCATCCAGATCCTCATCATAGATGGGGATACGCGAATAACCCGACTCGATAATCACTTGCTTGACCTGCTCGAAAGTGGATTTGATATCCAGCGCGGTGATGTCGATACGAGGGCGCATGATCTCCTCGACCTCGGTATTTACGAAATTCACGATGCCCGACAACATCTGATGCTCAGGAATTGACTCGCCCGAATCCTTAGCCAGATCCACAGCGTCCGCCAACTCCTCCATCGAGATCTCGGTATTACGCGATGCCAAGCGGCTGATACGACCTCCCGTACGCACCAGAATATACGACAAAGGATAGGTCGCAAAGCGGAAAAACGTGATCGGATAGACGGCAAAGCGAGCAAACTCCTTCCTATTATTCTGAGAAAAGACCTTAGGCAGGATCTCGCCAAACAAGAGCAAGAGGAAGGTCACCAACACCGTCTTAAAGAGGAACTCAAAGCGATTGAAGATAAAGAGCATATCGACAACCTTGGAGGTGAGGATTACGATACAGATGTTGACCAGATTGTTGGTAACCAGAATGGTAGCCAACAACATCTCCACATCGTCCAAGAGTTTCAGGACAGCCTTATCGCGCTGGTTCGACCCTTCGCGCATACGGTTCAACTCGCGGGGTGTCAGCGCAAAAAAGGCAACCTCGGAACCCGAAACGAGTGCCGAGATGCAGAGCAGAAGCACAGCCCCTACCAACATTAGTCCTACCTCCCACGAGAAGCCTAAATATGTGATTACAGAAGTATCCAAATTGGGTATTAATTAGTTCCGAAAAGATCCTTCTCTGCAACCTTGCTATCCGAACGATCATCGGCAAGGACCTCCTTACGGCGAGAAGTGTTATCCTTGACAAATTTCACACCGCGTCTGAGATATGCAGCTCCTGTGGGGATGTCGGTATAACGCGAGCTCTTACGCTCCAAAACAGGTGGCAGATTATTTGAACGGCGCACAGGTGGCTGCGGTGCAACCTCAGGCACCTTAGAGGTCTCCTTCTGAGGCTCGGCAGACTCTTCCGCTACCAACTCTATATCATCGGGAACATCCTCGATATGTTTGAGGTACTCGCCCTCGCTGAAGCCTGTGGCAACAACCACAACCTCCAACTCATCCTCAGCCATAGGCTTCGAACTCATACCCCAGATGATATCTGCATGGTGCTCCACGCCATCATCATCCACATAGCTGGCGTAATCCTGAATGTAGGTCAAGACATCCATCATCTCAGAATACTGCACCTTATCGACATCGGCAGCCGAGATATTGATCAGAATCTTCTTGGCACCGATGATCTCCTTATCGTTAAGCAATGGCGAGCACAACGAACGGCGCGCAGCCTCCTTGGCTCTACCCTCACCCTCGGCAGAAGCGACACCCATGTGTGCGCGACCACTACCGCGCATCACGCGATCCAAATCGGCAAAATCGACACGTACAAAGGCGTGCGAAACAGTCACCAACTCGGCAATACCTTTAGTTGCAGCAGCCAAGATGTCGTCTGCCTTACCAAAAGCCGAACGGATCGGCAACTTACCATACATCTCAAGGATGCTCTCGTTGTTGATCACAAGCAACGAATCGGCATACTGGCGCAACTCCTCGATACCCTTAGCAGCCTGCTTGCAGCGCATAGGACCCTCGACCAAAAGAGGTGATGTAACGTTGGCTACAGTCAGCAAGCCCTCGTCATGCGCCATCTTGGCGATAACGGGTGAAGCTCCTGTACCTGTACCACCACCCATACCTGCGGTGATAAAGACCATACGAGTACCCTTCGACAACACATAGTCACGGATCTGCTCCAAAGACTCGGTCACCAGCTGACGACCACGCTCAGGATCGTTACCCGCGCCCTGACCATCGCCCAAGACGATTTTACACTCCTCAGGCAGGCTCAGGTTATTCAATGCTCTCTGATCGGTATTACAAGCCAAGAAATTGACATCCTTGATACCGACTTTCCACATATAATCCAGAGCATTACCTCCTGCTCCGCCAACACCTATGACTGTTATGATTGATGGAGTCTGCTTTGGCTCCGACAACTCATTCAAAAGATCTTCCTTCATCTCTCTTTTCTAAATTTTAATAATCATCATCACCATCTGCGCCCTCATCTGGATTGCGGAATGCATCATCCAACGAGCCCTTCAGCTTATCCAGTAATTTCTGTAAACGACCCTTAGTCTTATTCCCTGTCTGAGGGATATCCTCGGTCACACCATTCCAGCTATCGCCTTCGTTGCCGCCCTCATCGTTCTTAGGCTCCACCTCAACCGAAGTCTTAGACTGAGGTTTCAGAGGCTCCTCCTCTAACGGACGTACCTCCTGCACAGAGTTCTGGATTGATCTCTTCTCCTCGTACTGATTAACCGCAGGCTTCACAGGTGCTGAGCCTTGCAACATACCCACAGGGCAAGCTCCTGCCTCCATACCCTTGAGCAAGAGAGCCACCGCCAAAGTCTTCGATGGAGAGGCAACCTTCGCCTGCTCCTCAGTCGAAAGACCCATCTCGGCACACGATACACGCACCTCCTGACCTGTAACCTTCTGGAAGAGCTTATCGGCATTCATCAGGCTGGCACCGCCACCTGTCAGAACGATACCTGCAGCCAGCTTCTTGGCATAGCCCGACTCGCGGATCTCATTCCAGACATACTCGGCGATATCGGTCATACGCGCCTCGATCACAGCCGCAAGATTCAAACGCTGGATAGGCTTAATCGAGCGACCACGATTGCGCATCTCAATCAGCTGATCGGGAGTCTCCTCGACCAAAGCCGAGCCATAGCTGCACTTCAGACTCTCGATGGTCTTGGCAGGGATCAGAGAGTCGTAGATGTGAATATCGGAGTTGATAGCCGCACCTCCCAACGGAATAGATGCGATATAACGCAGAATACCGCCATAATATACCGCCACATCGGTCAAGCCGCTACCGATATCTACCACTGCAACTCCATCGTTCATCTCATCCTCGTTCACTACGGCACGCGACACGATGGCTGCACCAGCGTAGAGGTTGCGGATCTTGATCTTGGCATCCAAGAAGACACGCATCAAACGATCCTTAGCCATACGCTCACAAAGGATGAAGTTGTAGGTCGAGCTGAGCTGCTTGCTATAGCAACCCACAGGGTTAGGCATCTCTGAGCCTGTGTCGCCCTTATAGGTTGTAGGATAGAGATCCATGATGATCTCTCCATCGGAAGCCTTGACATTGTGCATACGATCACTCAATGCCTTCAGATCGCCGCGCGAAATGCGGTTCTCTGAATCCATCACAAAGACATGATCGGTATAACGGGCACAACGCACAAACTTGCCTGAGATAGATACATAGGCATCGGTGATGGCTACGCCTGTCAGCTCCTGAGCTTTATCACGAGCTCGGCACAAGGCATCCCCCACGCTTTGACTATTATCTACCATGCCTGCCGACATACCTGTGGTAGGCTCTGCCACAACGGCTTCGATGTGAAGCTCTCCGTTATCAGCTATCGATCCTACGGCAACCACCACTTCTGATGTACCCACATCGACAGCTACGATGTAATTCTTCTTTTCCACTGCGTTATCTCTTTTATTTTCTCTTGTCGAAACTAAAATTTGGTGCAGACCACCTGCCCCTTATACTTGACCGAGATGGTACGGAACTCATCCCAGCCGATACGATTCAACCCCTTTTGGTAGAAGGTCATCAGGTTATCCAACTTCTCCTCCACCCTGACGATCTCACCAAAAAGAACAGTATGGCGTCCCGTACGTGGTACAAGCTCCAATTCTATGTCGCCACTCGACATCTCTGAAGCTATGATCTGCACGATTTCGGCACTCCAAAATGAATCATCCTCGATATATTTTACAAAGTTAATGAGTTTCAGGAAATCTTCATACCTTTTTTGCAACTTTTTTTGCTTCTCATACTCTGCATCCTGTCGAGCGGTGATGGCATCAATCTTTTTATCGTTCTCACGATCCAGATATCTCAGGTGTCGGCGATTGGCAGTTTTCTCGGCTCGAAGAGCCGCTACACGCTTGTCGAAATTGTCGTAGGTCTCGAAAAATCCCTTGCTGATGCGGCGTTTACGCTCCGCACGATCGCGCTGAGCGATGGTGTCGCGCATCTCAAACAGAGGCTTCTTCTCCAACTGCATCTGAGCAATACGCTCGTTGGATTCGCGTTTCAAAGACTCGATATAATCCTTCACGCTACCCACATAACTTTTAGGCACAGGAGGTTTATAGCTACCCGTCACCACAGGCACATAGACCGAGGTCATCTTGGGCGCAGGAAACACAAAACCCTCCGATGTGGAGTAGCAATCATAGCCATCAACCCTCATTCGCAACAGCGGACGCCGCTGGCTCACCTCGATACGCAACTCGCCGTTGTAGGTAAGATACGCGCTGGCACGATCCACAAAGCCATTATTGCGGATCGACTGCTCCAAGCCCGATAGGTTTGCCTCGCTCATCATGACTCCGATGGTGGGGATTTTGCTTGCCGCAATCCAACGCTCCACCGACTCGGTAGAGATCAGCATCTCATCGCGCAGGCTATCGGTAATGATGATACTCATAGAGCGTATGGGGGTGGTAGCCCTATGCTGGGTGGCTCGCTTCTGAAAGAAGAAGACGAAGCCCGCAACAAAGAGCCACAAAGCTATCATTCCCGCTATTTTACCTATGCGCTGCATATTTTATCCTTCGTAAATACTTGAAACCCACCCAAGAATTCAAAATTGTTTGTGGGGTTCGTAGTCCAAAAACCTCTACGCCTTCTTAGCCAAAACATCGGCTATAGCCTGACAATAGACATCAATATTTCCCGCACCGAAGCTCACCACAACATCGGTATCTGCCTCGGCGAGATAACCTGCCAGTTCCTCGCGCTCGCGCACAACCCATGGCTTGGTGACATGCTCGCCAATCATCTCCGAACAAACACCCTCCACAGGCAACTCACGCGCAGGATAGATCGGCACCAAAACCACCTCATCGGCATGCGACAACGCCTCAGCAAACTCCAGATACAGATCCTTGGTACGAGAATAGAGATGAGGCTGGAAGATAGCCATCAACCTACGCTCGGGGAACATCTTACGCACCGATGTGATGGTAGCCTCCAGCTCCTCAGGATGGTGGGCATAGTCGTCCATATAGACCTGACGAGGAGTGTTGACATAGAACTCGAAACGGCGTTTAACTCCCTGATACGAAGCGAGTCCTTGCTTCAGAAGTTCCTTGTCCAAAGCCTTACCCTCAGCTTTGGCTGCGCACCACATAGAAGCCACGGCAGCCACCGAATTTTCGATATTCACCCACCCTGGGATGCCGAGCGTACAATCCTCAATCACGCCATCGGGCGTAACCACATCGTAAAGGTAATAACCGCCCTGCTGCAAACGCACGTTGCGAGCATAGAAGTCGCAAGGCTCATCGTAGCTATATCGCCAGATGGAGATACCCTCTGGAAGTGGGATATTTACGCCATGCTTGAGGATCAGATGACCACCCTGCTTGATCAACGCTGCAAACTGCCCGAAAGCCTCCACAACGGCTTCGAACGTACCATAGATATCCAGATGATCTGCCGCCACAGCCGTAATCACAGCCACATCGGGCTTGAGTCTGAGGAATGAACGGTCAAACTCATCTGCCTCGACTGCAAGTCGCTTGCCGCTACCTAAGACCATGTTGCCTCCAAAATTCTTCGATATGCCACCCAAAAAGGCGTTGCCATCCTCCTGCATCGAGTAATTGAGCCACGCAATCAGCGTAGAGGTAGTGGTCTTGCCATGTGTGCCAGCCACCGCCATCACATATTTACCCGCAGAGAGATGCCCCAACATCTGTGAGCGTTTCTCCACTTTGAAGCCTCCCTGCACAAAGAACTGCATCTGAGGATGATCCTGCGGAACGGCAGGAGTATATACCACGATGGTATCCTCCGCCGAGCGAAAAGCCTCGGGGATAGCCTCCACCGAATCCTCATAATTCACGGCAGCACCTTCTGCCGCAAGTTCATGTGTAAGAGGGGTTTCGGTACGGTCATAACCCGCCACCTGCCACCCTTCGTGCAGGAAATAACGCGCCAAAGCACTCATACCTATACCGCCAATACCCATGAAATATATCTTTTGCTCCTTCATATCTATCTTATCTATTTTGCTATCTTATCTAATGACCGCATCAACCAATCCCCAATTCTGAATTTTGAATTCTGAATTTTGAATTCCCCCTTTACCACTCCTTCTCGATCTGGCGCACAACACGCTCGGCAGCATCCTTGACACCGAGTTTGAGTATATTGTAGCTCAAGGTCTTAAGTCGCTCCGCGTCCGACAACAGAGCCAAAGCTCGCTCCATGCCTTGAGCCACAGCATCCTTGTCGGCTACATACTCTGCCGCATCGCGCTCGACCAGTGCCATAGCATTCTTGGTCTGATGATCCTCTGCCACGTTGGGCGAAGGGATAAATAGCGTAGGCTTACCGATGAGCGAAAGCTCCGAAACGGTACATGCTCCACTGCGCGAAACAACCAGATCAGCAACCTCATAGGCATAATCCATGCGCTCGATAAATGCGCCTTGCCAGATGTTACGCGTAGGATGCTCAGCTAAAAACGCCTGCATCTCCTTCTCGTAGTATTTACCTGTCTGCCATATTACCTGCACAGGAGCATCGGCACCATCGAGCTGAAGGATCCAGCTCTTCATCATCTCGTTGAGCGTACGTGTACCGAGCGAGCCACCTACCACAAGCAGGATGGGCAACTCTGCGTTCAGACCGTAATACTCCAACGCCTGAGCACTCTTGCCCACGCTTGGAGCGAAATTTCCTCGCAGGGGATTTCCCGTCATGATGATACGGTCGCGGCGGAAATAACGATCCATATCCTCATACGCCACGCAGATACGTTTGGCACGGCGCGAGAGGAGTTTGTTGGTCAATCCAGCATAGGAGTTCTGCTCCTGTATGATCGTAGGCACACCCATACCCTGCGCAGCCCACAAGACGGGTGCGCTGGCATAGCCTCCAAAGCCTACGACCACATCGGCAGAGAAATCGCGAATAATCTTACGCGCCTTGTTTACACTGCTTACGACCTTAAATGGTACAAGCAGGTTTTTAGGCTCAAGGCGGCGTTGCAGACCCAAAATCGGCAATCCCACAATATTATATCCGAGCTGTGGAATCTTCTCCATCTCCATCTTGCCTTCGGCACCCACGAAGAGGATCTCCACATTATCTCGATGTTTACGTTTCAACGCTTCGGCAACCGCCACGGCGGGGTATATGTGTCCTCCCGTGCCGCCTCCCGATAGTATAACTCTTTTCATAGGTTGTTATTTACTTTTATCCCCCTCAATCGGGGCATATGATTCTATTTGGCTCGCTTGAGCTCATCGAGCGTCAGGATCATATCGTGGTTATAGATCCTCTTCAGCTCCTCTTTATCGTGACCTGTCACGTGCATGGTATGCCACAACATCCACCACGACCACATGGTACCATTCTGCTTGCACTCCTCAGGGCTTGGGATAGTACCGCACTCGTGCAGAGGAATGAGGTTATCCTCGCCATACATCTGGCGCACCTCATTGTAAAGCTTGCCCTGCCACTCCTTACGGTAGGTGTCGGGACCTGCCATATCGACATAATCGGCACCGGGATAGTAGCTCTTGTCGAGCCAATCGCTATGAGGCAACACCCAAATCAGGTTGTCGAGTCCGCACTCATGGGTAAAGTAATCGTACATCGTGCGCCACAGTTTGACAAACTCCTCGCCTGTACCTTTGCCATACCAGAACCAATCGCCATCGCACTCATGCATGGGTCGCCACAGGATAGGTACTTTGGCATCGCGGAGCTTAGTGAGCCATACGGCTACGCGCTTCAGATCTGCCCACATAGCCTTATTCTCGGGTGAGCCCTCTACGAAACAACGTTTGATGTCGATCTGCATCTTGCTCTGCTCATAGCCCTCGCCTTTGGTCGGCGCACCCCAATGCCACATCAGCGTTGGGATACCTCCCTTGCGGTACCACTCGATGAGCAGCTCCACCTCGCGGGCATTGCTACGCTCATGGATCAGATCATGACCTCTGACGGCAGGATATTTACCCGTAGTTTTATAGACATACTCTATCTCATCAATTCCCCATGGAGCCCACATCTGACCCGAGAGAATCTTACCATCGGCATGGTAGCTGAGCAACTCCTTGAATAACTTTCGAGCCTCAGGCGAAGCCTTTTGGTTGGATAACTGGTTGGCTTTTCTCTCTTTTGAAACTTTAGCCTCCACACTACATGGCATAAAAGCCACACACAATGCCAACAACATTATCACACCACAGATAAATTTCGCTTTCATCGTAGTCCTATTTTAATTAATATATTGACTGTAAAGATTTTATCTTACGCAGCGGAACCTTATACTCACGAGCTACATCATCATTCTTCACTTCTACAACAAGCACTTGTTCAACTTTCAAAAAAGGTTCTCTTGCCTTTTCAGCTATGCCTTCTAAAATAATTGAGCACTCTCTGTTACGATAGAGCAATGCTTCGTCCCCACCATCATATACTATGCGCGGATTATCAGGCTCACCCTCGCGGGCGTGAATGATAAGCATGATCTCCCCTGCTGCATTTTGAAGTATTTCATATCTACTTGAGGTATCTTCATTATCGTTACTCTGATTAGAAGCCTCAGACTTGTATTCCTCGACATTTTCCGTACGATTGATCTCATCACCCTCGCCTGAAAATTCTCGCTCAACAAACTCATTGAGCAACTTATCAAACTCATCCTCCTTCTCATTGACTGACGTTGGACGTTGCTTTAATTGTTTAACAGCATCGCGTAGCTGAGCTACATCGACCTGAGCCCATTGAGCAATGACATTAAAAGCTTCATCCAAAGTCTCCAACTTCTTCTGCTCCGACATATTGCGTCTAATCTGGTCTCGCAACTGCTCCAATGCATCAAGCGGCTGGGGCATACCATCGACATAATGACTCTTATTCAGATAGTAACGCAACACTGTCGAATAGGGAGTCCCCTCTATACGAAACGGGATAATCATCTTTCCCAAGCAGAATGCGTTGTCAATCTCATTCTCAACGTGAGCAGAGCTATTTGACTTCTCAGAGTAGATCAGGACCATCATCTCCGACTGCTCGATTCCCTCGATAATGGATCTGGCATAGAGACCTGTCACATTACGGGAGTCAATCCAGCATTTGATCCCCTGCTCCTGCAGATAATCATATATCTTCTCCGACAATTCAAGATCAGCACTCGAATGTGATATAAAAACATCGTATTTCATACAGTCGTGTATTACTTCCAAATCTATCTCAAAACGCCATCACTTGCCCCAATTATCTCTATCGAGCGAGCGATAGGTTATAGCCTCGGTGATATGCTCTGCCGAGATATTCTCTGCACCACTCAGGTCGGCAATCGTACGCGCAACCTTGATTATACGGTCGTAGGCACGTGCCGAGAGCTGCAATCGCTCCATAGCCATATCCAACAATCGGCGCGAGGTCTCATCCAGCGGGCAGAATCGGCGCAACATCGAAGAGGTCATCATCGTATTGGTATAGATCTCTGTACCCTCAAAACGGCGTGCCTGCACTTCGCGGGCGCGCTTCACCCTCTCTCTAACCTCGCGGCTGCTCTCCTCTGCCACAGAAGAAGATAGCTCCTCGCTGCTGACGGACGTAACCTCAACATGCAGATCTATTCGATCCATCAAAGGTCCTGAGATACGTCCCAGATATCGTTTCACCGCACCTTGCGAGCAGGTACACTCCTTGGTGGGGTGATTATAGTATCCGCAAGGGCATGGATTCATCGAAGCCACCAAAGTGAAGTTCGATGGATAATCCACCGCATATTTTGCCCTGACGATGGAGATATGTTTATCCTCCAACGGCTGGCGCAACACCTCCAGCACTCCATGCCCGAATTCGGGCAACTCATCCAAAAACAGCACTCCGTTGTGTGCTAACGAGACCTCACCTGGTTGGGGCGACTGTCCACCGCCAATCAACGCAACGGGCGAAGCAAGATGGTGCGGAGAACGGAACGGACGCTCCTTGATCAAGCCCTGATGCCTACCCAACTTACCCGCTACGGAGTGGATCTTGGTGGTCTCCAACGCCTCTGCCATACTCATCGGTGGCAGGATCGAAGGCATCCTGCGTGCCAGCATGGTCTTACCCGACCCCGGGGGACCTATCATGATGACATTGTGACCTCCCGCAGCAGCAATCTCCAACGCACGCTTGACGTGACGCTGACCCTTGACATCGGCAAAGTCATCGGCATATTGCGGCTCACAAATCTGCTCCAGATCGCGCTCCTCTGCCACAGGTTGCAACTCCATCTGCCCCGACAGAAGTGCCGTGATCTCGCTCAGTGAGCCAACGCCATAGACCTCTATGCCATCCACAACCGAAGCCTCATCGCCATTTTCGCGTGGCACGAAGATGCGCTTTAGCCCCTGCTCCTTGGCGGCGATAGTGATTGGCAAAATGCCCTTGACACCCCTGACGCTGCCATCGAGCGAAAGCTCGCCGACAAAAGCCGAAGCGTCCAATCCCTCAGTAGGAATCTGCTCGGTAGCGGCAAGGATAGCCACTGCGATAGGCAAATCGAAGCCCGAACCCTCCTTACGCAGATCGGCAGGAGCAAGATTCACCACACATTTACGGGCGGTCATCCTAAAACCCGAATTTTCGAAGGCGGCACGCACACGTTGCTCGCTCTCCTTAACGGCATTATCGGGCAACCCCACAATAAAGAGCCCCAAGCCGCCACCCGTGATGCTCACCTCGACTCTCACGCCGAGAGCACCGATACCGACCAAAGCTCCTGTATGTGTGCTGATAACCATTGTTGTAGATTGTTTGGCAATCGTTGAAGTTTTCTATCTTTCTTTAAATTCTAAATCCCCCCAAAAACTCTAATTTTGAATCCTGAATCCTGAATTTTGAATTCTGAATTTAGAATGGTACCTCTTCCGAGATAGGTGGCTGCTGATCTATATTTGTCGGACCTTGCATCAGGTCGAACTCTCCGCCACCCATAGCCGAAGCTAAACCTCCACCCGCAGGCTCTGCCAAAGGATCCTCCACGCCACCACCTATGCTGCTGGCGATCTCTTTATATCCTCCGCCACCCATAGGGTTGGCTGCAGTAGAGTCTTCGCTGACATCCATATCGGCAAAACGTGCCTGATCCTTCAAGAATCGGAGCTTCACATCGGTCACCGCACCATTACGGTGCTTAGCCAAGATGATTTCAGCCATACCTGCCGTAGGCATACCGTTCTCATCGGTATTGATGCCGTAATACTCAGGGCGGTGGATAAATGCTACGATATCGGCATCCTGCTCGATGGCTCCAGACTCACGCAGATCACTAAGCTGAGGTCGCTTAGAGCCACCACGGGTTTCAGTTGCACGGCTGAGCTGCGAGAGGGCGATCATCGGTACATTCAACTCCTTGGCGATAGCCTTCAACGTACGCGAGATAAATGCCACCTCCTGCTCACGGTTACCCTTCGAATCCTGATTACCTGTCATGAGCTGCAGGTAGTCGATGACGATGATCTTGATATCGTGACGCATCTTCAGTCGGCGTGCCTTCGAACGGAACTCAAAGACCGAGAGAGCTGGCGTATCGTCAATATATAGCGGGGCTGTACCCAAAGGACGAGTAGCACTCTCCAGATGTCGCCACTGGTCGGGAGTCAAGCGTCCCGACTTGATATCGTTACCTGCCAAACCAGTCTCGGCAACAATCAGACGCATCATCAACTGCACTGCCGACATCTCCAACGAGAAGAACGCCACAGGCGACTCATAGTCGATTGCCATATTACGCGCCATGGAGAGCACAAACGCAGTCTTACCCATAGAAGGACGTGCCGCGATGATAACCAAATCGCTGGGCTGCCAACCGAGTGTCACACGATCCAAAGCCATAAAACCCGATGGCACGCCATTGAAAGCCGAAGTATTCTTACTTGCCTCCTCGATCTGCATCAACGCCTTAGCCAAGACATCCTTGGCATTCTGCACCGAACGGCGCACATGACCTTCGGCAACCTTGAAGATCTCACCCTCGGCATAGCCGATAAGATCGGTCACATCCTGATCCTCATCATACGAACGGCGTTGAATCTCCGTAGCCGAGCGAATCAACTCACGCTGCACATATTTCTGAGCGATGATCTTGGCATGGAACTCCACATTGGCTGCCGAGCCCACCTTCTGCGTCAGGTTAGCCAGATATGCGGCACCACCCACCTTCTTAAGCTCCTTACGCACCTTCAAACGCTCGGTGACGGTATAGAGGTCGATAGGCTTAAGCTCTGCCGAGAGCGACTCGATAGCTCGATATATCGTGCGATGCTCCTCGGTATAGAAGGCATCCGAAGTGACATACTCCTGCACCGAGATGATACTATCCTTCTCCAACATCAGCGCACCCAAAACTGCCTGCTCAAGCTCCACAGCCTGAGGAGGAACGGTGCCTATAACGGCAGCATCGGTCACTTTCTCGTAAGCCTCCTTATTCGAGGCAGATGGGGTATAATTTTTTGCCATAAAAGTCGATAATTTTCAAATTCCAAAATTAATAAATTTTAGACAAACGGCAAGTAGTTGTTTACAAAAAAATAATAACTCCTACGGGGGCGTTATTTTTTGCTGATGCCGCTGCGCGTACAGAAGAGTGTAGCAACGCTGATTCTGGCACTCGGAACAGCGCGAAGAATCTCACAACCAAGCGAGATGAGAGTTGCACCTGTGGTAAAGACATCATCCACCAAAAGTATATGACGCCCCTCAAGGCTCTCGGCTCGGCGCACACGGAAGATACCTTCGACATTCTCCCAGCGTTCCGAATAGGAGCTTTGTGTCTGGCTGGCATTGTAACGGTGACGGCGCACCACATCCTGCCTGACGGGTTTTGCCAACTCCTTAGCCATGCCCAACGCCAACTCCTCGGCTTGGTTGTATCCGCGCTGAAGGCGGCGTCTCCAATGCAACGGCACGGGGACAATCATATCCACATCTTCGAACAGAGACTCTTGTCTGAGCGTAGCACCCCACCAACGTCCCAAATCATACGCCGTGCGCCACTCGCCTTTATACTTGAAACGATGCACCGCATCCTGCCACACGCTCCCATCGACAAACCACAACATCGAGACTGCCTTTTCGATGGGCATCTGCCCCCAGAATCGTTGATGCATGGGATTCTCCTCCTCGCGCCACAGCATGGTCAGTGGAGCCATAGCCTCGCACATCGAACATACAGACTCATCGCCATGCAGCATCTTTCCGCACAGAGGACAGCTTCGAGGTGCTGCCACCGAGAGTATATCGGAGAGGATTCTACTGAGGATCGACATCAATAGCTATGCTAATGGGTTTATAACTCTTCTGCTCGGCAATCTGAGCCAACGCCTTGCGAATCAACTCACGCGCCTTCGCCATGGAGCGACCACTCTCGATCTTGATCATTATGCGTAGGGCATAAACCCCACGGATGCGATCAATGGGAGGAGCTACAGGACCTATGACACGTCTGCCGAAACTGTCTCTAAGCAGTTGGGCAAAGTTTGTCGCACCGCCGAGCAAAAGGCGTGGATCTTCGTGACGCATAGTGAATTGCACGATATGCGAATAGGGCGGATAGGCAAAGGCATGACGCTCCTGCAACTCGCTGCGTGCCATAGCCTCGTAATCACCCCTCAGAACCCATCCTATGACGGGATTATCTACTTCTGAGCTTTGCACCACAACCACACCCTCGCGCTCTCTTCTGCCAGCACGCCCCGCAACCTGAGTCATAAGTTGGAAGGCTCGCTCCGAAGAACGGAAGTCGGGCGAGGAGATCATATTGTCGGCATTGAGGATTCCCACCACCGAGACACGCCCGAAGTCGAAGCCTTTGGTGATCATCTGCGTGCCGACCAAGATATCGGTTTCGCCACTCTCGAAGCTCTTGATTATACGATTATAGGCACTAATCGAGGTCGAGGTATCACGATCCAGACGCGCCACGCGAGCCTCTGGGAAGATCTCCGAGATAGCCTCCTCGACACGCTCAGTGCCAAATCCCATGGTATGGATATCTGCTCTTTTGCACTGCGGACAGACGCGAGGTATCTCCTCGCTATGACCGCAATAATGGCACTCCATACGATTTTTACCCCGATGCATGGTCAGCGTGACATTACAATTCGGGCAACGTAGTGTCCAACCGCACTCCTTACACCCGACATAGGGCGAAAAGCCACGTCTATTCTGGAAAAGCATCACCTGCTCACCGCGCTCCAGAGCCTCCGAAATAGCCCTGAGCAGAGGTTGATTGAAGTGAGCCTTGCGCTCGCCACGCTTGACAGATCGCATTGTCTCAGAGAGGATTATACGCGGTGGTCGGGCTTCGCCATAACGCTCAGTCAGACGCGAATAGCCATATTTTCCCCATTGCGAATTGGCATAGCTCTCCAACGAAGGTGTGGCACTCGAAAGCAAGGTCTTTGCCCCATGCATCGAAGCCAAAATCGTGGCACAATCGCGACCATTGTATCGTGGTGCTGTATCGCTCTGCTTATAGCTTGAATCATGCTCCTCATCGACAACGACCACTCCCAAACGCTTAAACGGCAGAAAGAGAGCCGAGCGCGCTCCCACCACCAATTCTCCGCCTCGGCTACGCATCATCCTGAGGTAGATCTCCGTACGGCGCAGATTCGAGAGTTTGGAGTGATATGCCGTCACGCGCGAGCCAAACACACGCTCCAGACGTTCGATAAGTTGCGAAGTCAAAGCGATCTCAGGCAATAGCAACAGCACATCCTTCTCTTCGCTCAACGCTTTGGCTATCAAATGTATATAAACCTCAGTCTTACCCGATCCTGTAATACCATGCAGAAGATGCACGTTACGCCCCTGCTCCCACGATTGCTTGATTTGGCTCAACGCCGTGGCTTGTTGCGCTGTAAGCTCAGGCAGGCGAAACATCTTCTCGCGCACCTGCTCTACACTTCGCTCACGCTCCGCCACTGAGATGTATCCCGCCTTGCGAAGTGCCGCAAGCATCGCTGAATCACAATCAACGAGTCGGCGAGGCATCTCGCCATAGGAATTAAGACTCTCTTTGGGAAAATCGGCAATCACCTCAAGCAAAGCCTTACGGCGCGGCGCACGGCGGGCAATACGCTCACACTCCGCCTTCAGAGCCGCGCGATCCTGCCACTGTGGGGCAAGACTCAGATATGACTCCTTGCGAGGCTGAAACTCCTCGGCACGAAAATCCTCCTCCGAAGAGCCTTGAGGCTTGATCATCGAAGGCAACGCCATACGCATCACCTCGCCCAGACTACACATATAATACTCCGCCATCCACTCCCACAGGCGCATCTGAGCCTCATCGACCAACGGATAGTCATAGAGTCGGCGACCAATGCTCTTTACGCGTTTGACATCGGGACGGCGATCATGCAGTCGCCACACGATACCTGTATAGGTATTGCGAGGTCCGAACTGAACAGCCACAGCATCGCCCACACCGATCTCCACACCCTCGGGCACAGAGAATGAGTAGGTGGGTTGCGCGAGTGGCAACAATATGTCGGCATAGCGTGGCATGATTGGTTAGTATAACGGTTGGTATTGGTTTTACGATAAGCAAAATATCTCTACTCGTCATCATCTTCATCCCAAGCCTCATCATCGAGGTAGAAATCCTCCATCAAGGCATCAATATCTCGGCGTTCCTTCTTGGTTGGGCGACCTGTACCTCGCTCGCGGAATACAAAGATCGTCTCGCGTGGCGCAGAGAGCTTCTGCAACTCCTCCTCGGGGGTGATGTTGAGACAATATTGAGGAACATTCTTCGCACCTTGACGGCTCGACACCAACTCCAAGACTTTATATTGGTAGGTCACAGGCATACGCTTGACGGCGATCACATCGCCTTGCTTGACCTCACGCGAAGGTTTGGCATAGGCGTTATTGACCAGCACGCGGTTGTTGCGTATGGCATCGGCGGCATCGCTGCGAGTCTTAAACACTCGCACCGCCCAGAGATATTTATCTAATCTTACTTGACTCATCGTTTGAACTTTCTTTACATTAGACTCCCCCCCCCTCACGCTACTGCTCGTCACCGTATGAGCCTTCGGCATTTTGGCGACTCACGCTAAGGATAATGCCCAGACCAATCGAGGTAAACAACATCGAAGAGCCTCCACGCGAGATCAGTGGCAGGGTTTGTCCCGTTTCGGGGATTATATTTACCGTCACCATCAGATGCAGCAGAGCCTGCATCGTAATCAGAAGTGCCACACCCAACGAAAGCATGGCAGGGAACTTTTTGGGACATCGCTCAAAGATCTCGATGGCGCGGAAGAAGATCCACACATAGAGCGCAATCAGAATTATCGACAAGCCCAAACCATACTCCTCGACAAAGAAGGCAAAGGCGTAATCACTTTCGGGGTGAGTCATCTCGACTCTGACGGCACTCTGACCTGCTCCACGCCCCATGATACCGCCATTATGTATGGCAATCATCGAACGCTCGGTATCGCTCAGCTCATCCACATCAACCTCCGTGCGGTCGGTAGTCCACACCTCAATCCATGTCGAGACACGCCCTCCCGCAGTATGGCTACGTCCGAGTCCCAACACAAAGACAAACGCAACACCCACCAACGCCCACTTCAGGATGCGGAAAAGCTCCACCCACCTTACACGTCCGATGTAGAGCATCACCAGCGACATGCCGAACACCAGCACCGCCGAAGATGTATGGGCGGGGAAGATCACCAGACAGGCAATGATAATGGGCAGGAACAAGGGGATGAAACCCTCCTTGATGATACGCATCTGCTTGGGAGTATTCCAAGTCCAGAACTTCATGCTCGGCACGATCTGCAACGTACGGATGGTGGATTGACGTTTAGCCAAAGCCAAAGCCAGATAGGCTACCGTACAGAGTTTGAGCATCTCGGAAGGCTGGAATTGGAATCCAAAAATCGAGATCCAACGCGCTGCGCCATTGGTGGTTTGTCCCGTGAAATATACCGCCAAAGTTGCCAACACGGCAAGCCAGAACATGTGCCTTACCCATCTGCGATAGAAGGCACTATTGAGTCGATGCGCAATACACAATGCCACGATGCTGATACCCAGAGTGAAGAACTGAGTCTTGAGGAATTGCATGGTGGTGGCAGCCGAACGAGGATTATACGCCATCTTGGCAGTAGAGGAATAGACCACAAGCACCGAGATGGTCATAAGCGCAATGATAATTACCCACAACACCTTATCTCCGCCAAAAAAGCTCTTGACGAAGCTAAGAAAACCACTCTCCTGCACCATATCGGGGCGCACGGCAACATCATCCGTAGCATTGTCTGCAACATTTGTTGCATTTTGCTGCGGCTCATCATCCACACGTCTGATATGTTTGCTATAATCTACTTCCGCCATAACACGAAAAAAGTTGCTCCGTTACTTCTTCAAAACATTCTCTACAACCCACTCCTTAAAGAGCTTGCCACGATGTTCATAGCTCTTGAAGAGGTCGAAACTTGCGCACGCAGGCGAGAGCAATACCGTATCGCCCGACTCCGAAAGTCTCTGAGCCGACTGCATCGCCTCCTCCAAAGATGAGGTTGAGACAATGGTGGGGACTACGCCTGTGAACTCCTTGAGGAGTTTCTCGTTATCCACGCCCATGCAGATCAGAGCCTTCACCTTTTGGCGGGCAAAAGGCTTGAGGGGTTCGTAATCGTTGCCCTTATCGGTACCTCCTGCGATCCATACCACAGGGCGAGTCATGCTCTCCAAAGCATACCACACCGAATCGACATTGGTAGCCTTCGAGTCGTTGATCCACTCCACGCCATCGCGTTCACCAGCTGGCTCCAAACGATGCTCAACGGGCGAGAAGTCGTAGATCGACTCAGCCACCTGCTCTGGCTCAACACCCGCCGCTAAGGTAGCCAAAGCTGCCGCCATAGAGTTGTAGGAGTTATGCAAGCCCTTGATTTTAAGCTTCGAAACGTCTATCGTAAGCGACTTTTTACCCACGCGGGTAGTAAACTCGCCATCCTCGGTCAAAAAGGCATCTCCAGAAGAGCTGGCTACCGCACACTTAGCGGCAAAAGGCAACTGACGCATCGGCAAATCATACTTCGGAAGCTCCGCCGCGATCACCTCGTCATCTGCCGAATAGACAAATGCTGAACGGGTATTCTGATTGCGGATGATGCGCATCTTGGAGTCTATATAATTCTGGAACTTATAGTCATATCTATCCAGATGGTCGGGCGTGATGTTCATCAGCACCGCCACATCGGCTTTGAAGCGATACATGCCGTCCAACTGGAACGAGCTAAGCTCCAGCACATACCAATCGTACTCAGCGGTTGCCACCGAGTAGGCGAAGCTCTCGCCGATGTTGCCACCCAAAGAGACATTCATGCCCGCCTCGCGCATGATCTTATAGATGAGCGAGGTGGTGGTAGTCTTACCGTTGGAACCTGTGATACAGATGGTCTTGGCACGCCCCATATAGCGCGAGGCAAACTCCATCTCCGAGATCACGGGGATACCCTTCTCTCTGATAGCCATTACAGCAGGTGCCTTCTCGGGTATGCCCGGTGACTTAATCACCTCATCGGCGGCGAGCAGTCGCTCCATGGTGTGACCGCCCTGCTCATACTCTACGCCTCACTCATCGAGTACCTTACGATATTTATCTGCCAGATGACCAGCATCGCTCAGCAAGACATCGAAGCCCTGCTTCTTAGCCAATACAGCCGAGCCATAGCCGCTGATTCCTCCTCCTAAAACTACTATCTTTTTCATAAAAGCCGTTATATATCTTTCCGCTTAGCGAAATTTTCTATAAATCTATACTGCAAAGTCAATATAATGATGCTATTCTGAGGCTGGTTGCCGAGGGCGAAAGCAGAGTTTACTCAATGGTAAAAGTGCATTTCGCACACAAGCCAGACACCAAAATCACCTCTTTAGAGAACTTCTATCGCATCTTAAGGGTAACGAGCGTCACAGCACACAACAACATCGAAACGATGAAGAATCGCATGACGATCTTGGTCTCGAAGACACCTCGCTTCTGGTAATGGTGATGCAGAGGTGCCATGAGCAGGATGCGCCTACCCTCGCCATATTTACGTTTGGTGTGCTTAAAGTAGCTCACCTGCACCATCACCGAGAGAGCCTCCGCCAAGAAAATTCCGCACATAAGTGGCAACAAAAGCTCCTTGCGGATACAGAGCGCAAAGACGGCAATGATACCTCCGATAGCCAACGATCCTGTATCGCCCATGAAGATCTGCGCTGGGAACGAATTATACCACAAAAAGCCCATCAGCGCACCCACCAAAGCTGCAGCAAAGACCACCAGCTCGGCAGATTCGGGGATATACATAATGTTCAGATAGTCGGCATAGATGATATGTCCCGAAAGATATGCCAACGTACCCAACACCATGACTATCGGCACCGAGGTCATCGTAAGCAGACCATCCAGACCATCCGTCAGATTGGCTCCGTTGGAGACCGCCGTGACCACAAAAATGGCGATGGCGATATACAACAACCATGTCAGCAGGTCGTTGCCGCCCACCAACCAGCCATAGTCAAACTCATTATCCTTGATGAATGGGATGGTGGTTTTGGTGGTCTTCTGAGGCGAAGAGTCGATCACAGCTCGTGGTTGCATATGCTCCACGATGGTCTGACCATCCTCGTTCATATAGATCTTCTGTACGGGAGCTTCGACCTTTTCGCGGATCACAACCTCCTGCGAGAAGCACATCACCGTACCCACGATAATGCCCAGACCTACCTGACCTACGATCTTGAACTTACCCTTCAGACCATCTTTATTGTGGCGAAAGGTCTTGATATAATCGTCCAGAAAGCCCAGAGTACCCAACCAGACGGTAGAGATAAGCATCAGCTGGATGTAGATATTATCCAACTTACCCAACAGAAGCATAGGCACCAGCACCGCCAAAAGAATCAGCACACCACCCATGGTAGGTGTTCCCTTCTTCGAGAGCTGACCCTCAAGCCCCAGATCACGAATCTCCTCGCCGATCTGATGGCGTTGTAGCATACGGATGATATTTCGTCCAAACAGAATCGTGATCAGCAATGCCAAGATGATGGCAACTGCCGAACGGAACGAGATATATTGGAACATTCCCGCACCTGGAAGGTCATAAGTCTCTTCTAAATAGTGAAAAAGTGAGTATAGCATATTTTCGTTTCGTTTCTACTTATTAAATGTTTCGAAAGCCTCCTTAAGCTGCTCTCTGTCATCGAAATGGTGTTTGGTCTTACCGATAATCTGGTAGGTCTCGTGTCCCTTACCCGCAACCAAAATTATATCCTCGCCCTGAGCAAACATCACCGCAGCACGTATCGCCTCGCGGCGGTCGCTGATGCGCAGATACTGCTTGCCGATCTCGGCACCTTGAACGATCTCATCTAAGATCGCCTCGGGATCTTCGGTACGCGGATTATCCGAAGTGAAGATCGCCATATCGGCTTCGCGCGAAATGATCTGCCCCATCTTAGGGCGTTTTGTACGGTCTCGATCGCCACCGCATCCTGCAACCACAATCAGACGCTGATTGGGGGTGCGGATCTCGTTGATGGTCGAGATAACATTCTCCAACGCATCGGGCGTATGAGCGTAATCGACAATGGCGGTAAGCCCTCGCTCAGAGCGCATAGGTTCGAAGCGTCCACTCACCGAATGGAGCGAACTCAACGCCTGCAACACCTCCAAAGGCTCGGCACCAAGCAACACCGCCGTGCCATAGACCGCCAAGAGATTATAGGCATTGAAACGTCCCAAAAATCCAACCCACACCCCCTGCGAATCTACATTCAGGAGCATTCCATCGAAGTGCATCTCCAGAATTTTGCACTTAAAATCCGCCATCGAGCGAAGCGAATAACGATATGGCTTCGCCACCGTATTCTGCAACATCACTTCGCCATTGCGATCATCTATATTCACCAACGCAAAGGCATCCTTGCCCAGCGAATCGAACAACAGCTTCTTAGCCTTGATATACTCGGCAAAGGTGCCATGGTAATCCAGATGGTCGTGTGTAATGTTGCTGAAAATAGCTCCGCGGAAATGCAGACCTCGTATGCGCTGCTGCACGATAGAGTGCGAAGAGACCTCCATGAAGCAGTATTGACAACCAATATCGACCATCTCGCGCAACATGGCATTCAGGCGTACCACATCGGGAGTGGTATGGGTCGATTCTACCTCTCTTTCGCCAATCCTATAGACCACCGTAGAGATCAATCCCGCCTCGTAACCCATCTTGCGATGCAGGTCGTAGAGCAACGTAGCGGTAGTGGTCTTGCCATTGGTACCTGTCACGCCCACCAGCTGCAACTGCTCCGAAGGGTAGTCATAAAAGGCTGCCGCCATATCTGCCATAGCCGCATTGCTGTCTGCAACGACAACATAGCTCACGCCCGCAACCTGCTGCTGCGGCAACTGCTCACAGACAATGGCTGAAGCGCCCGAAGCGATTGCCGAAGATATGTAATCGTGTCCATCGGACTGCGTACCCCTGATGGCAAAGAAGCAGTCACCCGCCTCCACACGGCGAGAGTCATACTGCAAAGCCCTGATCGTAGGATCTGCCTCAGTTATGAATGAATCTACTGCTGTCGAGAGCAGCAATGAACTCAATGTTTTCATCCTAAAATTCTCTTTTCTATACTTTTCTCCATCAAAACCCCTCTCTAACGCAACGTGAGACTCACCGAAGCCCCTGCCGAGATCTTTGCTCCGACAGGAATACTTTGCTGGCGGACACTACCCTTGCCCGAGAACTGCACCCTCAAGCCTCGGCTCTCCAAGATGTAGAGAGCATCCTTGAGTCCCATACCCACGACATTGGGCATGAGCGAGTTGTCCTCTATGGTTTTGACATTTATATTTCGCAACGTATCGGCACGAGCCACGCCCCAACCCTCACGATCGGTGAACGACACACGAGGCGAGAATTTATCTGCCACACGTCTTACGTTGGCTATCGAGCCACCCTTGACCGTTGGCGGATAATACTCCTTATCTGTTTGGGCAATCTGCTGATGCCAATCTTCATCTCTAAAATAAATATAACGCACGATATCCCTCACCACAGGTCCTGCCAGAGGACCACCATAGGTGACACCTCGTCCGCGCTGGGTGTGGATCGAAACCTGCACCGTATATTTGGGTTTGTCGGCAGGGAAGTATGCCACCACGCTACCCAAATAGTATTTCTCAGCATAGGTCGCACCGCCTCCTGTGCCATTCTGCGCCACATTGGCTGTACCTGTCTTCGATGCCACGCGATAGGCTGTGGTGTCGGTGAAGAAGGTTTTGGTAGTACCCGTACGGGCAGTCTCCAAGAGTGCCTCATGGATAATCTGGCGAGACTCTGCCGAGCAGATAGCTTCATCAATAACCTCCACGCCAAACTCCTGCACCACATCCTCGCCTCGGCGAACCTCCTTGATCAGGCGCGGAGCAACCATACGACCACCGTTGGCAATGGCGTTATAGAGCACCAATGTACGGATTGGCGGAATATCGAAACCGTAGCCATAACCCATATTGGGCAGAGTCGCAGCCGACCAATCCTTAGGATCGTGGATCTTGGGCTTCGCCTCCTCCATAGCCTCGAAGCCGAGCATCTCGCCCAAATGCAACTCCTCGGTGAGGAATTTATGGTAACGAGCCTTATTCGCCTTATAATTATCGTATATCGACTCGGCAAAATAGAGATTCGAAGATTGCGCAATAGCAGTCTTCAGATCAATGGTATCTACAATAGTGCCATCGGCACGGCGTATAGGATGGTCATCGGTGATAAATGCGCTACCCACCTGAGTTCTGCGACCTTTATTGGTGCGATGTTTATAATCAAGTCCATGACCGCAATCCTCGACCAGAGCCAAAGCCGCCGCCAACTTGAATGTAGAGCCTGGCTCGATACGGCGTTTGAAGGCGTAGTTCTCCTTCTCATAATAGACTCCGCTACGCTCCTTGGTCTCGCCAAGATTCACCAACGCCAACAGGTCGCCCGTTTCAACCTCCATTACCATGGCAGTACCCCAAATGGCATTCTGCGCTGTCATCTGTCGGCGCAAGGCAGCATCGGCAATATGCTGTATCTCCACATCCAGAGTGGTAACCAGATCCATACCATCCTCGGCATCGACATTATCCTTATGATGCACCACGGTGGAGAATCCAGGGGCAATGCGCTGACGCAGATTATAGCCATCGGTACCCTCCAGAATATCGCGATAATATGCCTCGATACCGTAATTACCCTTATCGCCCACCAAACCCAACGTGCGGCGACCAAGCTCGTTGTAGGGATAGACTCGTTGATCGGTGGTCTCCAGATGATAGGTCATACCCAGATTCCAATTCAGGATGGGGTATTTTTTGAGCGTCTGCCACTCGTTATAATCTACCTCACGTGGCAAAATCGCCACAGGTCTATGGTCGCGGATGGTATCGTAGAGCTTCACCGTCTTCCACTCATCCCTACGCAACATGTCCCACACGCGGGCAAAGAAGCCTTCGTTGCGCAAGACGTTGGTATCTTTACGATAGATGACTTTGTAATGGTCATCATGCGCCTTGATCATGGCACGGCTATACTCTGCCGCAGTGCGATCCTTGAAGAAGCCTGAGAGCAACTTCGAGAGGGTATCGACCTGCTCCTTATAGAGAGCCAGCGAGTCAAAGCCCTCACTCGCCATATCGAAATCAACCCTATATCGCAAAAGCGAGGTCGCCAACGGCTCACCACTACGTGCCAAGATAGAGCCTCGGCGCGAATAGATCGAATCGGGGATAAAGATACGCTCCTCCAGACGCTCGGCATTGTGGGCAATCTCCACGCTGAAGAAGAGCACCCACAACAGACGCACGAACACGCCGATGCCAAAGATGATGAAGGTGGCATAGAGCCACTTCACCCTCTGATACATCTCGCTTTTTACGTCAACATCCGATCGTTTACGAACCATTGTGCTAATCTAAGTTATTACTTTATCTGTCAGGTAGTCTTGCTACTGACGCTTAATAATTTGCGACCATAGGTCGCACCTATAATCACCTCCGTCATGACGGGGTATCTAATCCTCTACAACCTCGCGCGACTTACGAGGCTCCTGCAAGCCCAAACCTCGCTCCTCAACCTCCTTGGCAATGGCGGCGTGGGTGGTACGACTGAAGAGTTGCTCCTGCAGACGTATCGAACGCTCTCGCAAGAGTTGTACCTCACGCTCCACCTTCGAGAAACGATCCTCGGCATAGAGAGCCATAAAGAGTACAGCAATGCTCACAAAGCTTGTGATGGCGATGGCTATGAAGTAACGATAATTCTCTGCTACATTGCGATTGACCAAGATATTACCCGAGAACAACTGCCAGAAAAGGCGCGAACGCTTCAATCGTTTGCGAGCCTCCTCGCGCATCTGTTCCTGCTCCTGCTCACGCTCCTCCTCTGCCTCCTGACGCATCTGCTCGTCTGCCTCACCGCTCTGCACACGGCGAATCTGGGAGCGTATCAGACGTTCGAGCTTCTCGTCTGCCTGTCGCTGCTCCAACTCCTCCTCTGAGAGGGGATTAAATTCATCGTGCATAGAATTCATATCGCAAAAATCTTATATATTATAGAGCATTGTTTGCTCCAAAAACTATCATCCCTCGCCCTACAATTTTATCGCTGCACGCAACTTTGCCGAGCGTGAGCGTGGATTACGGGCGATCTCCTCATCGCTGGGTATCACCGCCTTACGCGTCACAACCTCGAAAGGTTGCTCCACACGACCAAAGAAATCCTGCTTGAGCTTACCTTCGAAATTACCGCTACGCATGAAATTCTTAACCAAGCGATCCTCCAACGAGTGGTACGAGATCACGACCAACCTGCCACCCGGTTTCAGCACCTTGAGCGACTGCTCCAGAGCCATCTTCAGAGCCTCCATCTCGCCATTGACCTCGATGCGCAGAGCCTGAAAGAGCTTGGTCAGGAACTTAGCCTCGGCAGCTTTGGGGGTACATGGCTTCACCGCCTCGACAAGTTGTGCGGTGGTCTGGATAGGCTCCACCGAGCGACTACGATCAATGCAAGAGGCAATTTTCCACGTAGTATCCAGCTCGCCATACTCCTTGAAGATACGCGCCAGCTCCTCCGAAGAGTAACCATTGACCACATCGGCGGCAGTCTTACCGCCACGCTGATTCATACGCATATCGAGTGGAGCCTCGCCACGGAACGAGAAACCGCGCTCGGTAGCATCGAAGTGATGTGACGACACTCCCAAGTCGGCAAGTATGGCATCCACCTGCCTTACCCCTCTCAGGCGCAAAGCACCTCGAAGGAAGCGGAAATTACTCTCCACATAGTGCAGACGATCATCATCGGGCGCATTGCGCATCGTATCTCGATCCTGATCGAAGGCATAGAGACGCCCCGCAGCTCCCAACTGCTGCAAAATATGGCGCGAATGACCTCCGCCACCGAATGTAAGGTCGCAATATACGCCCTCAGGCTCGATCTGCATCAGCGACACAGACTCCTCCAGCAATACGGGGACGTGGTATGTTGTACTCTCAGTTGACATCTTCTCAATTAAATAGGTATATTTGGGTGTAAAGTTACTCAATTTAGCATAATTGTTGCCAAATTTTCAACATATATTTTTCAACAATTCTTATTTATACTTGCTGAAAATAGGCTCAACTATTACCGAGAGGCTTTCAGCCTATTATCGCAGCGCAGGTCTAAGAGCTGTTTTATTAGTTTCTTGCCATACACTCATTAGCAGGATCTGCGCCCCGCTAATAAAACACCCGTTAGGGATGTAGGCATAACGCAGGTCTAAGACCCGTTTTATTAAATTTTCCTACTAAACGCCCATTAGCAATATCTGCTTCCCACTAATAAAGCACCCGTTACGGGTGCAGGCGTTACGCCTGTCACTCCACCGAAGCCTTTAAGCTGAGGATTGGAGTCTCTACCCTCAGGCAAAACCGTTAGAGATGCCAATCATCGGGCTTGCAGCCCTCTGTGGCATGACACCACTAAGGTGTGCTTTATCAAGCATTATCCAAAATCTAATTTTGAATTCTGAATTTTGAATTTCCCGTTACGGGTGCAGGTCTAAGAGCTGTTTTATTAGTTTTCTCGCCAAACACTCATTAGCAGGATCTGTGCCCCACTAATAAAACACCCCTTAGGGGTGTAAAAAAGAAGGTTGCCTCAACTCCCGTTGGACAACCTCCCTAATTCATGTTCTAAGAAGAAGCTACTTGGCTCTGTTCATCGAAGCCCAATTCTTAGTAGCCTCAGCATGCTCAAGGAAGTATCGCTGAGCCTTCAGCAGGTTACGCGCCTGCAACACCATAGCCTTAGTCTCACTCAAAACTGTGAGGTAGAACATACTTGCCTTGGTATTGGTCTCGCCGCTGTTGATACGTCCGATCTCAGACTTGATGGTCGATGCAATACGCTCGAAAAGCTCATCACGCATGGTCAAAACCATGTCAATATCCGAGAAGTCGTTGGTAGTGATCATGCGGTTGATGTTGGCATAGATCTCGGCTACATCCTCGTTGATATGCTTCAGATCCTCGGTCTGCTGCTCCGAGAGACCCTTGTGATTGTTGTCGATATGGTCGAATGCTGGACGTGTGATATGTACCAACGCCTTGGAAATCTCATTCAGATAATCCACAACCTGAATATAGTAGAGCGAAAGCTCCAAACCCAAGCCCTTCATCTCGCGCAGGGTAGGCATCAGGCTATATTTGATCTTGTGGCACTGGCTATAGATCTCATCCGACTCACGCACCAGATCCTTCAAAGCCTTACGATCCTCCTTGAATACCGCCACCAAAGTACGGTCGTAGATCTGAGTTGTGAGCTTCATCATGCGGCAAGTCTCATCCATCACATTGTCAACGGCGTTGTTCTCGGTAGCCGACTTAGGCATAGAATCAGAAGCCTTCTTAGCATCAATGAAGTTACTCTTGATGAGCATATAGGCACAAGCGATAGTCACCACGATAAAGGCTGGTGTACCGCCCCAGATGAGCAACAAGCCCACAACGATAGCGATGATAAATGCTCCGATACCTGTCACGAACCAACCCATCACCACAGTCATAACACCTGTGATACGGTGTACCGCCGACTCTCTACCCCAAGCCTTATCCGCCAAAGAAGAACCCATCGCAACCATGAAACATACATAGGTAGTCGAAAGTGGCAACTTGAGAGAAGTACCCACCGAAATGAGCAACGCTGCGGTAGTCAGATTCACTACGGCACGGATCTTATCATATGGTGCGCCATTCTTCTCCACATCCACGTACTCGAAGCGTTTGTTGGTGAACTCCTGCACACTCTGTGGGATGACTCTATCCAAGAAATTTGAGATCGAGAGCGAAGCGCGAACAATAGAACGTGAGAATACGTTTGAATCCTGCTCACCAGAGATCATATCATCACCCTGACCTGCGAGCGAGATCTCGGTCTGCGACACATTCATAGACTTGGTAGAGGTCCAAAGCGTGAGGACCATCACCACACCCGAGAGCAACATCCAGATGAACTGTGCTGGCAGGTTGGTACTCAGAGCCTCCATGGTGATGTCAATAGAGCCAGCCTCTTTGGCGATATTGTAGGCATCCAAACCTGCGATAGGCACACCGATGAAGTTCACCAAGTCGTTACCCGCAAATGCCAACGCCAAAGCGAATGTACCCGAAAGGATGTTGATGCGCAAGATATTTACCTTGAAGAGCTGCAAGAAAGCCAACAATACCGAGCAGGAGATCCAGCAAAGAACCAACGCCAACAAGAGATTATCGCTGATCCAAGTGTAGAGTGCTGTACCTGCCAGAATACCCTTCAAAGCCTTGAAAACTGCAAAATATGCAATGGCAGTAAACGAAAGACCGCACCAAACGGCTCCCATCTTACGGAACATGGCAATGTAGCGGAACGAGAAGAGCATACGCGAGAACCACATGATGATGGTACCGAAGATAAAGGCGATGACTACCGAGAGAAGGATTGCCGAAATAACACCCATAGCACGAGTGGTGTTGATAAAGCCACCCAAATTTGCAATCGACAACGATGGATCGCCCGCGATCTTATACAGCGAAACAGAAATTGCTGCACCCAACAAACTGAATACCAACGCTACGGTAGTAGAGGTCGGCAGACCCAACGAGTTGTAGATGTCGAGCAAGATCACATTGGCAAACATCACACTCACATAGAGCATCATGATTTCGTGGAAAGTAAAGAGTGCAGGGTTAAACATACCGCTACGGGCCACCTCCATCATTCCGCTCGATGTCAACACTCCCAAAATGATACCTACGGATGCAACCAGCAAAATTGTCTTCATCTTGGCAACCTTACTTCCGATAGCTGCATTCAGGAAGTTAACGGCATCATTAGTCACTCCCACATAGAGTCCCGATACTGCCAGAATGGCAAGCACGGCTAAAACTACAGTGTACAATTCACTCATAAAATTTTTCTTTGTGCCAAAGCCTTTTTTCACGAAAACGGCTCATTTTTTTGGCAATTTCCGATTTCAAAGATAATGGTATTTATCTATATACGGAATAGGCGCAATATACTCTTAACGAAAATTTAACCAATCATTTAGGGTTTTTGTTCTCTTTTTATAGGCGAAAGCAAGCCTAAGAGCATTGCAAAGTCTCTAAATGTTTAATCTCTCAGACAATATAAAACTTAAAAGGGCGAAACTCGATTGAGTTCCGCCCCTAAAACTTATATTCTGCCTCGCTTATTTACGCGATACAGCGTTCAAAGCCTCGTTTGCCTCCTTGATGATCTCCATCCATGGCTGCTTGTGATCGAGGAAGTTAGTCTTACGGATCTTCTCCAAAACCTGCTCTACCTCCTTGGTGTCAACACCTGCAGCACGCAAGCGGCGTACCTTCTCGGCATTCTCGATACCATCGATCAAACGCTCGAAGCGGAGTGATGAACGGCAACCAGGATATGTTAGGTATGTATCACCTGCTGGCCAATTACCGAAGCGTGAATCCATCATTGGGTTCTCAGGCCATGAGTTGTAAGCCCAACGCAACATTCCGTCATAGTCGAAAGTGACGTTCAACCAACCGAGCATCTCTGACTCATAAGGCTGAGACCATGTGAAGGTGTTAGGATAGTGAGGACCGCAGCATACATAGAATGTAGTATTCTGACCCTTAGCACGGCGCATCAGAATATCCTCGTGATCTACCATCTGACGGCGGATAGCAGCACATACATCCTCCATCATTGTGTACTTCTTGTATGAGTTGTGGTTATCTGCCAACGCAAAGCCCATCTCTGGAGCGCACTCCTGCAATACCTTCACCGCTGCATCCATCTGCTCAGGTGAACGCTCGTCCATAGCGATGTTTGTAAACTCAAGCCAACCCTTCTCCTTGAGGTGCTTTTTGAAGTCGATCAAGAATGGCTTCCAGATCTTTGGGAAGATAGGGGTGTTAGGCTCAGCCTTAACGGTAACCATCTCGCCCTTAGCCTCGTCCATATAGTGAAGCTCACAGTTCCAAGGCACCATAGAGTAGCAGTTGATCATCTTGTTGATGCCGATCGAGAGCATCATCTCAACCCAGCGGTCGAAGATCTTATAGTCGTAAGTCCATGTGCCATCCTTCTTCAAGGTCCACTTGATCATATCCTCATAAGCATCGTAGCACTGGTGGTTCCATGGATCCTTATTGAGGTTAGTAGTGATAACCTTCTGACCTGCATCTGCCAACAACTGCATCTGACGCTTTGCCTCAGCAAAGTGCTCATCGCTCCAGAGCTTCAAACCGTTGGCGCGAGCTACGGCTGTTGGATGCTGCCACAAATCGAGGTGGTATGACCACTCCTTAGCCGATGGCAAGAGGTGCTTAACAACCTCAACCTCCAATGGGAGCTTAGCTTTGCCCCAACCTGCATGGCTGATGGTAAGAGTAGATGTATAGATGCCTGGCTGTGCATCCTCTGGGATGTCGAGAGTAACCCATACAGGACGAGTAGTCTTAGCTGCCATATCGAAACGCTC
The DNA here is from genome assembly GCA_017531305.1 of Alistipes sp. Lineage (GTDB taxonomy): Bacteria > Bacteroidota > Bacteroidia > Bacteroidales > Rikenellaceae > Alistipes. Next base: position 28,145 of record JAFXLG010000028.1, on the reverse strand, counting down.
GATAGGATCCAACATATCTGCCATCAAAACAGCACTCTGCTTGGTAGGGATAAACTGATCTGCCAAAGTGTAGCGCACGAAGAATGACTTGGCGATAGAGGCTGGCAAAACTGCATCCTTAGACTTAAAGTCTGCGAACTCACACTCCACACCATTCAGACCCTCAGGAGTCCAAACCAAAGCCTGAGCCTGACCCTTCTCACCTCGCCAGAGAGTGATCTTCAAGGTCTCAACATCTGCAGGCTGAGGCACCAAACTGCGTGAATAACGGCAATCGGCATCACCCCACGCTACATTCATATTTTTACCTACGGCTGTCCATGCTGCCTCATCCTCAGCAGTAAGAGCAACAGGATCGTCTACCTCGGCATAGGTCTCCACAGGCACATACTCAGCACAAGCAACAGAAGTTGCCACGGCGAGCAAAAGCATAAATTTCATCAATGATTTCATACGTTTGAGTTATTTGTTTGTTAATGATTTATTTATTTTCTAATCCTATATCACTACAAATGTACTCAAATTTTGGATATTACACCTCTTACCTTGCCCATTTTTTAGTTTCTTAGGCTTATTTTCTGCAACAAACGAGGAAATTTACTCCGTCAGACAAAAAAACGAGGGTGTCGATCCAAGACCGACACCCTACTGAAAAACAACCTAATTTCCATTACTGCCCCAATGGAACTCTTTAACTCACTCCCAAGATTAGGTCTGCATGGGCGAGTTATAACGCTGAATTAGAAGCCATCACCGCCGCCGAAGCCGCCCTGACCACCGCCAAAGCCACCTTGTCCGCCGCCGAAGCCGCCCTGACCGCCGCCAAAGCCACCTTGACCGCCACCGAAGCCACCCTGCATGCGCTCACGCATACGAGCCTCCTGCTGCTTCTGCTGCTTCTCCCACTTCTTGAACTGAGCCTCTGTGAGGATCTCCTTCATAGCCTTGGTCTGAGCCGCCTTGTTAGCCTCCTGCTCCTTACGCATCTGGGCAAAACGCTCCTGACGCTGCTCATCGGTCATGTTACGGAACTCCTCCATTCTCTTCTGCATATCCTCGCGGTTACCCATCATCTTCTCGCGCTCAGCCTGCTGCTTCTTGATATTAGCCAAGTTGTACTCATACAACTTCTTCTGCTGATCCTCCGAAAGTTCGAGGCTCTTAACCAAACGATCTGTCTGAGATTTAGCCATCTGCTCTGAAGTCATACGCTGACGCTGACCCTGACGTGGTCGCTGACCCTGATCCTGTGGCTCTTGAGCCATAGCACCTACGCCAACCATAAGTGCGAGGGCAACGATAAGCAATTTTACTTTTTTCATAACTAACTTTACTAAAAATATTTAACTGTTACAAAGGTAATAACAAATGTTCCGATCAATTCACCCACTAAGGTAAAAAGACCAACTAAGGGGGTGAATCGACTATTTCGAGGGGTGAATTGCCATGAGCCACTGTTTGAACTCTGGGGTACGAGCCTTCGAGATGATAATCCTTTCGGGGGTCTCAACCTTGAGATTCAATGCCAAACGGCTGCCAAACCACACTACGATATCCTTGACCGCCTGACGCGAAACGATGAATTGGCGATTGGCACGGAAGAAGTCGCCCGCAGGCAACGAGCCTTGCAACACCTCCAACGTACGATCCACCTGATACTTATCGCCGCTATGGGTGGTAGCGGTGACCTTCTCGTTGTTGGTGTGGAAGTAGGCTATATCATCAATCGACAGCGGTATTATCTTATCTTTATAATGTACCAAAAATGTGTGCTGATTCTCCTGACGCTCATCGCGATGCACCTCGACCATCTCCTTCACACGCGAATTATACTCGCCACGCTCCGCACCGCTGAGCATCGAGAGTTTGTCGATGGCACGCCTAAGATCATCCTCCTTGATGGGTTTGAGGATATAATCTATGCTATTGACCTTAAAGGCTCGCAAGGCATACTCATCGTACGCCGTAGTGAAGATAATGGGCGAGGAGATATCGACCTTATCGAAGATACGGAACGACTCTCCATCCGCCAGATGGATATCCAGAAACACCAGATCGGGAGTCGGCTGGCTCTCATCTTCGAAGAACTCCACCGCCTCTTCCACGCTCTCCAGCACGGTAATTACCTGATGTGAAGGGATGACCTTACTCAGAATAGCTTGCAGATTTACGGCAGCAGCCGTCTCATCCTCAATTATCAATACTTTCTTCATCATCTGCTTACATTTTCTTATATAACGGGCATACTACATTATATATTATGCCACCGAGGGGAATCAGAATTCAAAACATTTTACTCTTCTGATGGTTTTTGCAATGGGAGTCTGACGATAAACTCCTTCTCGTTGTCTATAATCTCGATGTCGGTGCCAGCGATAAGTCTCCAGCGCGAGCTGAGATTCTGCAAACCGATGCCTGTCGATGGCTCAGGCTCTAACTTTGGCGACTTGAGATTCGACACCACGAGCGTAGAGCCCTCGGTGCGGATAGAGATATGGAACGGATGTTTGCGTGTGATGGTGTTGTGCTTTACGGCATTACCGATAAGAGGCTGGAGCGTCAAGGCTGGCAACAACCACTCGTTATATCGCTCATCGACATCCACATCGAAGAAGAGTTTGTCGGCATAACGCACCTTGAAAAGCTCGCCATAGGCACGCGCAAACTCCATCTCGTCATGCAACGTAGATTTGGTGTTTTGTCCATTCTGGATTATGTAACGGAAGGTATATGAGAGCTGGTCGATATACTCTAAAGCCTTCTGCTCATCCTTGCCACGCACCAACATCGAGAGCGAGTTGAGCGAGTTGAAGAAGAAGTGAGGCGAGATCTGACCCATGAGCATGTTGTACTGATTCTGGAGATTCTCCGTGCGCAACTGCTCATTCTCCAACAGGATCTTTCGCTGCTCAAACAAGAGGGTGTAGATGCGACCATAGAGGATTGCCACCACCAGCACCACGATACACTTTAGGATCACCATCCAATCCATCATCATCGGCTTCATCTGGAAGATCATCATCACCTTGCCTGTCTGCCAATTGGTAAATGGAGCTATGAAGTAGCAAGCCACCGTAACCGCCACAACAGCCATAGCACGCTGCATATAATGCGTCTTGTTGTGGGTATTGTGCAGGTCGAGCTTGACGGTCATGATCGTGAGCAGGACAAAAGTCAGAGCAAAGTAATAGAGTATCTGCACCGCCATGTCCTGATTGCGCTTGGGGCGGTCGTAGATCACTGGTGCAGGGATCTCGTTGCCGTTCTGCACAAGCACCTTATCCAACTGAGGGTTGGCATCGCCACGTGGCGGGAAGAAGTTGCAGACGATCTGATCGCCATCGCACAGATTATACCAACGAGCCTTGCGGTTAGAGACAAAGATCGAGTCTACACGCCCCTCTCCGTGAGGCGTATTAATCACTGTGCCGCACAAGATATAGCCATAGCCATCCTTCGAAAGATGCAACTGCCCGCGCACCTCGGGACGAACGTGAACTACCACCTCTTGCGCCTGCTGCTGAGGTCCGCCCGATGTCTCGCGCTGCTCCACGATGATCGACAACAGATACGAGAAGTTCACCGTCAGGGTGATAACAATCGCAATAAGGACGTTCAGCACAAGGCTTGAATGTCGTTTTCTTAGTAGGTTCATCTCGACAAAGTTTTAATTATTTTCTGAAACTTCAATCGGGCAGCGACAGAGTTTTAGGGTGTTTGAATCTGGCTAAATTATTTTGGTAATATATGATTTAATCTTGTTAATATAACGTCACTCCACCGAGCCGTAGGCGAGGATTGGAGTCTCTAACCTTCGGGCGTAAATGAGGATTTCGAGGTCGAGCGTAACGACAAAATCACCATGTTAGAGACATTCTACATTCTACTCCTCCTTATACCATGAGGCATAAAGTTGATAGTCACGTGCCGTACGCTTAACAATGGTCTCACGCTGTTCGGGAGTGATCTCCTTGACCTTCTTAGCAGGTACGCCCGCATAGACCGAATTTGGCTCCAACTGCGCACCCGACAACACCAAAGCGTTGGCTGCGATGATACATCCCTCTGGCACTACGGCATTATCCAAAACTGTTGCACCCATGCCGATAAGCACGCTGTCGCCGATTGTTGCGCCATGGATTGTGGCATTGTGACCTACCGAAACATCGTTACCGATATGAGTCTGCGAAGGCTTTGGCGATTTGTCGTAGAGGGTGTGGATCACCGCACCATCTTGAATGTTGGTACGGTCCCCGATGGTGATTTTATTTACATCGCCACGCAACACCGCTCCAAACCAGATCGAGCAATCGCGACCAATGGTAGTGTCGCCAATGATTACGGCAGTCTCTGCCAAAAATGTATTCTCACCGATTGAGGGTTTATGTCCTCTTACTTCTTTAATTATTGCCATTTCTCTATTTCGAAATTATTATGATCTTCTCTTAAATTAACTCTAAATCTTCTCCTTCCGAAACTCAATCTCTGAGCTGCTCTCTCCTCGCTTTACAACAACGCGCCACTCCTCAGCCGAGCGATTCATCATTTTGAGAGCCTTGTAGCTAATCTTTTGACGCGAGAGCCCGTTTATCGAAGTGATAAAATCTCCTCGCCGAACCCCTGCCCGATGAGCATTACCACCCTCGATCAAGCCATTTACAACCCAGCCCTCATCCTGTGGCGTCAGAGTCATGCCCGAATCATATTGCTCTGAAATATTGAAGTTTCTGTTAGGTCGAAGCCATATCTCGCCTCGCTTAAAGTCAAAAATCACATCGAAACGTTCAAAAAACGCATTGCCGACAATTCCCGCATACTCATTATTAGCCATAATGCCCTGAGTATTACCCGAAAAGGTCGCTCGCATATCGACAAGCTCAACGCCACCGACCGATATGCTTTTAGCCTTGAAGATATAATCTGTGCGAGAGCCTCCTACGCCACCCGTATCGTATATCTTCTTTCTGACATTTGTCAGGGCTCTATTCAAGCCCAATTTTGCAGCCACGCCGCTATTGAGACTAACGCCGCCACTCGATCCGAGATCCACAATAAATTTCCCATCAAACGAGATCTTGTCGTTTAGCTTAATGCTCAGCGGCATCAGGATCTTCGATCCACGCTTGTCTATGCTCTCACACTTGATGCGGGTATAGCCCTCAGATGGTTGCTCATCACGCCCGACAATGAGCATATACTCGTCAGCATAATTAATCTCCACCTTGCGACCTCGCATAAACTCCATTCCGAACATTCCGTCAACCTCGTTGCCCAGAATTTTACGCAAATCCATCACCACAGCACCCTGCTCGGTTTTGCTATGCTCGCCGACTTTATAGCTCCAATCGCCCACATCGCGATATGCCGCTTCCAAACTATTACCAGAACCTTGAATGACTATTCGCTGCAAATTGTCCGATGGCGCAAAGTATTTTTTATAAAACTTGGTGTCCATCAACAAGTTGGTGTTGCCCGTATCGAAAATCATTCTTGCCGAGATAGAGTCGCGCAACAAGACATCGAAATATAGATGATTCGAGTAGTCAAACGCAATCGCCTGCTCAGGCAGATTACGCTTCTGCTCGCTCCGAGGAATCAACTGAGAGGTTTGCGGATCTTCGTTATCGGCACTCCTCACATTTGCCCTTGAGCAAGCACCAAACGCCACAACCGCCCCCAAAATTACAACACCTATAATCCTTTTCATAATCACCTTTGCAACATCACCCTCAAAAACAATCTCTCTCTCGGTCACTCACCCCCGAAAAGACTCCTTATGCCGAAGCCTCCGCCTTCTTTGCCGAACGCCAAAGCTCATCCAGCTCCTCGGCATTCATCTGGCTCAGAATCTTATCGCCCGCCTCTGCCTCCATGTGCTGGAAGCGAGAGATAAACTTCTTATTGGTCTTCTCCAACGCCAACTCAGGGTCGATGCCATACAGGCGACACATATTGATCAGAGCAAAGAACAGGTCGCCCACCTCCTCCTCGGTACGCTGCTTATCGCCACGAGCCATCTCAGCCTCGATCTCTGCAATCTCCTCCTTGACCTTAGCCCATACATCCTCTTTCTGCTCCCAATCGAAACCCGCGCTGGCAGCCTTCTCGCCCACGCGATAAGCCTTCACCATGGCTGGCAATGAACGTGGCACGCCACCCAAGATACCGCCCTGACGCTTCTTTTTGCGAAGCTTAAGCTCTTCCCAATTCTTCATCACCTCATCGGGAGTAGAGGCGTGGATATCGCTATAGACATGGGGATGGCGATAGATAAGTTTATCACACTCGGCATTCGCCACATCGCCAAAGTTGAAGGCTCCCACCTCTTCGCCGAGCTTAGAGTAGAAGACCACATGCAGAAGCAGGTCGCCCAACTCCTCCTTGATGCCCTCCATATTCTCATCGGCAATGGCATCCACCAGCTCGTACATCTCCTCGATGGTGTTGTTTCTAAGCGAGGTGAAGGTCTGCTCTCGATCCCACGGACACTTCTGGCGGAGGGTATCCATCACCTCCAACAATCGTTCCGCCGCTTTTAGTTTATTTTGCATTGCTATATTTCGTTAAACATTATTTATCTGCCTCGGGGAATCCAAGTGTACCCACACCCTTCTGCATCAGGCTCTTAAGCTCAGGCAGATGTTTCTGATATACACCACGTGGCAATACGCCATGCTCCTTACAGATCGAAGCCGCCATACCGACAACCTCACCCATCATGCCGCCTGTACGCATCACGCGCACAGTACCCAACGCTACGTGAGTTACGCTGATGTTACGTCCCGCCATGAAGAGGTTCTCCACATTACGCGAATAGAGGCAACGATAAGGTACGGCGTAAGGCTTGATGTCGAGGACATCGCAATATGAACGGAATGGTTCCTCGCTAAAACCCTCGATCTGCTTAGGATAGTGCAGGTCGACACCCCATGTAGTAGTAAACGAAGCATCATCATACTTTCGTGCCTGAACAATATCCTGCTCCTTCAATACCACATCTCCCATCAAGCGGCGTGACTCGCGCTTACCGCCGATATATGCTACCCACTGCAACTTATGCTTGGCATACTCCTCGCGCTTAGGACTGCGATTCTTCAGATAATCCCAGTTACCATATACGGCACGCAAAGCATAGTCGCGGATATACTCGATCTCGGTGATCTGATTGTCATTCAGACCTGCCTCCCAATCCCAATCGCCACGGCTCAGCGGGCAATATGTCTTCTCGTTGAACTCTACAGCCCAGCTACACTCTGGGAATGGAGAATTCTCCTTCTGAGGCTCGGCATACCACTGAACAGATGTACCCATCACCAGCGAGTCTGCCTTCTCTGGAGCGCGATCCTCACCTGTCTCAGCCTTGCTCTCACGACCCATGCGGTAGTCGGCACCTGCCAAATAACCTACATCGCCATCGCCCGTACAATCGGCGAAGAGCGTTCCCTTGAACTTATAATCCTTACCTGTAGTGATATCTCGACCTACAACTGCGGTGATCTTGCTACCCGACTTCTCCACGCCTATAACACGTACTCCCAAGAACAACGATATATTCTTCTCTGCGAGCAAAAGGTTGAGTTTCTTCTCATCCTCATAGTTAGACTTTGGACCAGCATTGTGCTGAATCTTCTCTGGATTCTTCTCCAAAATCTTCAAGATCTGACGGCTACGCTCGGTATTAGGATTCTTGCGAGCCTCATGGTTTGTCCAGTGACCTACACCACCCAACTCATCCACAAGATTACCCAAATTCTCGTAAGGCTTCTGCATGATAAGACCTGAAAGACCTACTCTGACCTCTGACGAGTTGTTACCTCCCAAGACATAACGGTTCTGTACTACGGCAACCTTACAGCCCAGACGTGCAGCACTCACCGCAGCGGTACATCCTGCAATACCGCCACCGACAACCACCAAGTCGTATTCGCCCTTGAGCTCTGGCTCGGCTGGCATCTGAGTCTTCTCGCGGCGGAACGAAGCCAAAGCCTCACCAACGGGAGGCACAAACGACTTATCGGCAGCAAAATAGATAGCATCACAACGACCATTGAAGCCTGTCAGGTCGTGCAGAGCTATGGTATTCTCGCCTGCCTTGAGGCTTACCATACCGCCATCCTGCCAATGCCAATTCTCATCCTCAGTACCGAAGGTGGTCTTGACTGCCTTGCCGTTTACGAGCACTTGGAACTGACCTGCCGACTCCTCCTTATCCCAACGAGCTGTCCAATCGCGTGTACGTACCCACAAATGATAACGTCCCGCTTGCTCGACATTGATTACTGTCGATGCATCGGCTACCACTTCACCCATACCGTGAGCCATCAGATATGGAGAACCCATCTGCGTCATAGATTGATCATCCAACACCCAACCACCGTGGTCAGCCATAGATTCTGCCTCGAAAAAGATATCCTTTTCGGGAGCTGAGCAACTCATCACAAACAATGTGACGATAGCAAAAGAGAGAAGTCTCAAGGTCTTCATAGTTATATTTTTTTAGAATTATTATCTGCCTTTTCCTCGGCTCAAAACGTATGGTCACACTTTGAGCAATAGCAAATATACGAAAAAACCGTAAATTAATAACGAATTAGAATATTTTTGGGACTAAAATATGCAAAGCCGAGTGCCGCAAGAGCCACAGACAGAAGATTCTACTCTCCCGAAATAGAAAAACGCTCTATACGGCGCACCACCTCTTCCCACTCATCTGCAAGCATAAGCTTGAGATTCTGGTAACGTCCCTGCTCCTGCAGACGCTGCAAAAGATCGTATATGGGCATCTGCTCCGCCCAATACTCCCTACCCAAAAAGACCATGGGCGAGGCAATATCAAAGGTGAGATAATGATTCTGCGCCGCATCCTGAAAAATCTCCTGCATAGTGCCAGCACTTCCAGGCGAATAGATCACACCGCCCTTAGCCAATGCCAAGAGTCCATCTTCGCGGATGCTGTTGTCAAAATATTTGGCTATGTGGCTGGCAAAAGGTGTGGCAGGCTCGTGTCCGTAGAACCATGTCGGGATTCCGATGCTGCGGAACGACTCTCGGCGCGGATAACGCTCCATGACCTTGAACGAAAGGCTCAGCCACTGGCGATCCTTATAGGATGGTGCTGATGACAAGAATCTGACTGCCTCGCACAACTCTTCATCCTCCCTGCCTGCCATCCATGCTCCCAAGTGGGCAGCCTCCATAGCCCCAGGACCTCCTCCGCTTATGATGAGCAGACCGCGCTCGGTGAGCGACTTGCTGATATGGGCTATATCCAGATAACGACCTTCATCGCGCCTCATGGCATGACCACCCATAACCGCCACCACCTGACGTGGCTCATACTCACCGATCATATCGTTCAGAGCATTTGTGATCGAGTGGTCGTGCAGGGTGCGCATCAGCGTACGGCTGATATCTCTGGTCTGGCGACCATAGCGCATATAGCACTTATAGACTCTGCTGTCGAATGTATCTTCGTAACTTTCGGGACTGAAGCGATCGAATCCCGCATATAGTTCCTGAGCAGAATATAGCTTGCTACGAAAAGGATTATACTCGCTCTCCATACGCGGAAAGATGTAACAACTCTCGGCGATACGTTCCTTTACGCTCTGAGGCAGCGCGCACCCCAAAAAGATGCACTCCTCAAACGCGAGATCCTCGCTGACGGACTCGCGCGTAAAATCCAGATTCTGAAACGCTTGTCTACGCACAACGCCCCCTTGCAACATCAGTTCTCTGAGAGAGGCTTGCGACTCCACCTCATGATAATTCTGCTCCATATCAGATTACAATTTAGGATATACTATCGGGGCTTGGATAGTTACAAAATCGGCTCCGTTGCCACTCTCAGTGCAGATGATTCGTACCGCCTTGATAGGCTTCGGCGGATTCTCGATCACGCCGCCACCGCACTTTAGATCGCACACACGGCTGAAATTCTTACCGTCATAGCTCAGCTCCATATAGCCAGCATTGAAGATGAATCGCGGCAACTGCAGATTACCCGTACGCACCTCCATACGGCGACACGACACCGCCTGCTCGAAGGTGTAGAGAATCCAATCGCCCTCGCGCCCCACGCGAGCCGTACGAGAGATACGACCATAGCTCTCGGCATTGCTGAATGGGAAACGCTCGCTCGCCTCGATCGAAGAGGTGATCTTCACCTTAGGCTGAAGCACTCTGAAGTGTGCCTTAACGCCTGCTTCGGGGCTTCGTGCCCCGCCAAAACGGCTATAAAAACCATAACGCGCAGGCTTATCGGTTTTGATCGGCTCGGTATAGAGATGCTCCTCGGCAGAGCCTACAATTTTATAGTAGATGTGACTCTTATCATCGCTTTTGGCACTCAGCACACCATCCTGATGACTCACCACTGGTGGGAAGAGGCGAAAATCAATACCCATAGCTACCATGCGGCTATAATGGCTCTGCACGAGTGTGGAATAGAACTCACTCCACTCGCCGCCCGCGCCACACCACGCCAACTGACTCAGAGCGCAGATACGTGGATAGACCTGATATTCGAGGTAGTTATACTCCGTATGGCGATGCGAGATGTAGGCTTCGCTCCAGAATGCGCCCTGCACTCCCACCACATGAGCCATCTCCTCCTTAGTAAAGCCCTGCTCCTTAAAGTCAAACGACAAGGTCTTGCGAGCGTCAAATATCCCCGCCCAATCGTGACCATGCTCGCGTGGAGTCTGACGCATATCGAAATAGAAGAATGCTCCAGGCATCACCACCGTAGAGTAACCCTCGCTTGCCGATTTACGGCAGGCGGCAACATCCTTCCAGCCATAGACCTGCGCCTTGTGGCTCATATCGCCCGAATTGATAGCCTCGTTCCAGACGCTGGGTTGTTTGCCATATTTCTCTACGATCTTTGCCACGCGATTCATGAAGTGAGCCTGCAACTGCTCGCCCTGAGTCATGCCATGCTTTGCCATCAGAGCCTTGCAGTCGGGACACTTCATCCACTGAGCTGTAGAGACCTCATCGCCACCGATATGGATATGTGACGAAGGGAAGATCTCCGCCACCTCGCGCAAAACGTCATCCAACAAGGCATAATTCGACTCCTTAGCCACACACATGACATTGCGCGTATCGTAACCGTCCGAAGCCTTCAAACCGGGCGTATAGTCACACAACACTTCGGGATGCACCCTCGCCAGATTGTGACTATGACCAGGCAGATCAATCTCAGGGATGATCTCGATGCCCCTCACCGCGGCATACTCCACCACCTGACGCATCTGCTCCTGAGTGTAGAATCCGCCATAGCGTTTATCCCACTCGCCATAACGTGCCGCAACGGGAGAGCCTACGCCACGAAAACCTCCCACCTCGGTAAGCTCGGGATGCGACTTGATCTCGATACGCCAACCCTCATCGTCCGAGAGATGGAGATGTAGCTTATTGATTTTATGGTGTGCCAGATTTTCGATAAAGGCTTTCAGCTCCTCCACCTCGATCCAAGTACGGCAGACATCGAGCATGAAACCTCGATATGAGAATCGGGGACTATCCTCCACCAAGCATCCGCCCACCACGATGGGCAGCCTGATCTCTCCGCCATAGACCTCCGAGGGCAACAGCTGCAAAAAGGTCTCCACACCGCAATGCACGCCTGCATACGAGCCACCCACGATCCGCATGCCCTCCTTGCCGATAGTCAGGCGATACTCCTCGGCAGCTAAATTTTTTTCTTCCCCTAAGGCAATAACTCCGCCCTCGGCTTCGTTTGCTGACTGAGTAGTTAAAGGAAGGAACTTCGTAAGATAATCGGCTAAGGGGCGTAGCTTTTCGGAGTGTGTAATCTTAGTTGTTGTTAGTATGGTAAATGCTTCGCCCCTTTTCTCTATCCTCTTTGGCTCAGGCACGATATTCCCTGCTCCTACACCCAAAGGCAGGAGCAACGCAAGAGCCATAATCACTTTTCTAAGCAACATCATACTAAAGCATATATAGATAAGGAGTCTGGTTGAGCATCATCTCTGCCCTGCCACGATCCGAGAAGATTCCATATACCACAGAGCCACTACCCGACATGGCGGCATAGATAGCTCCCGCCTCCAACAGATCTGCCTTAGCCTTGGCAATGGCGGGATGAGCCTCGAAAACCGATGCTTCGAAGTCATTTTTCACCACATTCTGCCACTCCTCCATAGGAAGATTCAATCGCTCCAGAAGCGGAACTTCTGGCTCCTGAGGCTTCACACCAGCATACGCCTCGCGGGTCGAGACGCTCTCATCGGGTTTAATCAACACCAGCCACATATAATCCAGATCGACCTTCACAGGAGTCATGATCTCGCCCCTGCCCTCACACAGCTGTGGCGAATTGCGCACAAAAAATGCGGTATCGCTACCCAACTCCGAAGCCAGCGAGATGAGCGTAGGCTCATCCAAGCCAAGTTCAAAGATCTCATTCAGTGCCATAATCACCGCAGTAGCATCCGAAGAACCACCACCCAAACCAGCCCCAAAGGGGATATATTTGTCGAGTGTGATATGCACCGCACCCACGCCATAACGCTCGTGCATCAGACGCCACGCCTTGAGACAGAGGTTATCCTCCGCCGCGCAATCTATGGCTATACCCTTGGCATAAAACTGAGGCTCATCGCCCTCGATGGGCACAATCTCTATCTCATCGAAGAGTCCCTTGACGGGAATCATCACGCTCTGCAAATCGTGATAGCCATCCTCGCGCTTGCGGATCACATCCAAACCTAAATTTATCTTACAATTAGCTCTGAGTTTCATCTTATCGGTTATTAAGGTTTTCAATCAGTTCCAAAGTCGTCTTCATCAATGTCGGACGCAGACGCTCGATGCGAGTCTCCCACGCCTCGATGGTGCCATCGGCTTGATCGCTCACGATCTTTATCAGGTGTAGTTCTGGCTCAGGCTTACCACTTAGGCGGGCATAGAAACGCTTGGCACGGATTATGGCATACGACTCCATCTCCATGCAGTCGAAACGTCCGACCACACTGCGCGTAGCCTCGGAAGAGTCCTCGCCGATGAAGTTATCCGATGAATATACCGATACCCCCTCTTCGCCCGAAGTCAGATGCTCGGCTGCGCTGGCAAAGATCGAATCGACATATATATCGCCCTGCGCCACCAAAGATGGACGCAACAGCGTGGCATAGGGGTGATGCAGCGATCCGCAAGTGCCCACATTAATCAGCACATCGTACTCTTTAGCCCACAAAGCCTCCATAGTCGCCTCGTAGGCATTCAGCTTGCCCACGCCAATATACTTCACATCGGCAACTTCACTGAGTGCCTTCACATTCTCTACTCCCAGCTCCTCCTCAACTGCCAGAAGCACCAAAATTTTCTTCATAAACAAATTTGATTTTCACAAAAATACAAAATGTAACCATACTTTTCTCGAAAACCCACTACTTTTTTCATACTCCACAAAAAATAGGGCACCAACTATAAGTCCATGCCCTAAATTCTCTTATCGAATATCTTGCTTGCTGTATATCCTGTAACAAAGCTATCTACACCCTACTCCTTGTTCTTCTCTAACCACTCTAAGCGGCGTTGGTCGGGCTGGTGTTTGATCTTGAAGCCCTCGAAGGTTGCCTTGAAGCCATTGCCATCGGGGCAGGCTCAGTCGTGTTGCGGGGCGAAATTTTATGTTATTTACTCTTTGCAAACGACTCTTTGTAGGCTGGATAAAGCACTTTCCATATCAGCAGGGCATTCACAACACCCACCGTAGCGGCAATTGCCGAGACCACCCCTTCGGGCGCGAGCAGAGCTATGCCGTTCATGTCGCCACCGCCCACCCAGCGGTAGAAGATGCTCAGATATATGGGATCGAGCATCAACATCGTTATCGAGCTATACCACGCCGCGGCTCTCACAACTTCTGACTCGATGCGACAAATCTGTCGTACAAATGCCACCATCAGCCAGCCGACCAACAATGTAGCCACAGCCCCTGCAAGGCAGAAGATGCCCATCTGGGTTTGGCTCATTTGTTCGGCATAGACGTCAATCTGCACGCCCAAGCCGATCAGATTAATCTGCTTAAAAACCCCTTGCGCCAAAGCCACAACAAAATGCGCGCCCTCGTGAATCACATAATAGGTCAGTACCGCAACGGCAAGACCTATGTATTGACGATATTTCTTGTTCATGGTCGATAATTTTTTTGCATTAAAGGCAAGCCCCTTCCGAGGCGTTTTCACTACAAATATAACCAATTATTTCGATTCTGCGATTGGGGAATATAAAATCTATGTCGTAGGCAGACCTGTAATCAGATTCAATCTGAATGCTAAAAACGATATCGACAAACGCATTATAACACAAAAACACCCCCATCCGATGAAATCACAGAATGGGGGCGGAGAAATATATTATATAATGCTTAATTACTCGGTCTCTTCCACGAGTTGGATATTAGGAGCATCATACAGAGCCTTAAGGTTAGGGTATGTCGCAACATAATACTTTGTGTTGATTCTCGCATAGAGTTTAACGGAGTCACCCTGCTGTGCCCAAGTAAAATCGTACTCCTTACGCAAACGCAACTGGTATTGACCGTTTGATGTAACTACGAGAGAACCGATACGGCTACCATCCAGCTCACGAGAGAACGACACGAAGGTATCTGCAGGAACAGGGCTATTTTCTGCGCCGTAAGTGATTGTACCTTTGATTGGAGCATTTGTAACATTGAAGGTCTTGGTCTTGTAACCTATCTGCTCCTGATTAGTATAAATAACGATATCGCCCTCGGTCACAATCGCATTATCCTTTGTGCGGAATCTGATCTCCTTTCGCTCACCAGCCTTATTGGATTGAATAGCAGGAGTAGTCCAACCATTTGACTCTACAGTACGACCATTATCCACTATATATCGGTACAATCCAGGAGTACCATCAACTGCCTGAATCTTGTTGTTTTGTCCTTCTACCAATTCAAGATCAGGAGTCTGAATGTAAACGAAGAATACAGAGCCAAATGGATCAACCTCCGCCTCTTTACCATCATCTTCCTCCTCCATGAAGCTTGTGATATCAAATGCTACCGTCACCTCTGAGCCTGGCTGGTAGGCAATCTGAACAGGTGTATTCTCCTCCTCATCGTCTGAGAGATCCTTATAGCCTGAGGCATATTCAGGCACACCATTCACCTGCGCCGCAAAGCGGAAGGCTGGGTAATTACGCAACTCAAAGACCATTGAACGGTAGGTGTTAACAGTGCCCTTATTTTTATAAAGTTTTGCTTCATCGGCGTTATTTGGATATACGTCAGTCCAACTAACTCCATCATATGAAGCAAGTTCTCCAAACGCAGCCTGAGCCTCCAACTGATTCGATGCTATACGAATAACCTCGGCACTCTTTGCCTTATTGGTCTTCATATATATCGAGAACTTGCTTTTCAACTCTGTACTTGCTTGAGCATTCGCCCATTCCCAATAAGTGTAACGAGGCATAAATGCATGAACTCGACCTCCTGTACCCCATGTATCTTCCTCATACGAAGTAAATTGGCAAGGGAAATATCCAGAGCTACTAAGCCAAGGATCGTTTGGTAAAAGATTCGTTACTCCTCTAATCTCGGTATCAGCATACGCATCCAAGTTCTTTGAATAGATCAAGAACTCATCATACTGATTAACTGATACTTCTGCATAATCACTCAGATTGATCATGCGCAAGTCGATAGACCATGGTGCATATTGCTTCTGAGGCAGATATACATAATAAACCTTGTTTGACTCATTATTTGTTACACTTGTGTCTGTACCAGGAACATATACAAATGACGAAACATTTGTCACCGTAATAGCACGCTGATTATCTGCAAACACTACAGGCTTGGTCACTGTCTGGAAATGCTCTGCCTCGACAGTGATATTGATAGACGCTCCCGTATCCTGATTAAGGATTGATCTCAGATATACAAACTGCTCACCAGGCTCTGTCACCTCATAGATATACTTATAGCCGATATCATCAGTTCTCACCTCGCCGTAGCCCTCTTCGCCCTTACGAATAATAGGCAACACCTGTCCAGTCTCCGAGCGCACGTCAAGATCGTTTGTGGTGATAAGCACTCTCATCGGGAAGAGCTCGGCAGGGCAATCCTCAGGGATGGTAAATACGAACGTAGCATTTGATGCCTCGATCTTGGTACCACCTGTACCAGCCTCGGTATAAACCTGACCTGTCACCCAAGTTGGGATAAACTTCTGCTGTCGAACGATGATGACCTTGATTTTACGCTGCAAGTGACCATACTTCACAAGGATAGTACCTTCCAGCATATCCTTATCCTTATTTGCTGGAGTATTAAAGTCATACAAAGGGAACGTGATAAAGCCAACACCTGTTCCTTCCGAGAAAGACACATTTGAGCCAACAGCAAAAACATTGGTACGCGATACATCCTGATTGCTATCGACCCACGAAATCTTCAGATCAGACGTAGAGATAGGCGCATCACCCAGCTTATCAACGTTGAAATTGAGCGTCAGCGTAGTCTCTCCCTCTGCGTTGAACTGCGTCTCATCCTTTACTACACTTGTCTTCTCAACGGTAAGGCGGAAATTGCCATTCTGCACCGACTTAATCTCGTCTGAGATTGACAACCACACGTTATTTGTTGCAGGGGCATCCAACGCCTCGCTAAACGAATCAACACCATAGAGCAAGTTACCCGCGATATTGACTGTGTAGCAGTGGTTACGGCGTACCAACACCTGCTCACCCTCCGAGTCGGTGAGAGTCACACGATAATACTTCTCCGCCTGAGCCACACCATTCACCACGTTGCGACCCTTGATAATCACGCTCACAGGGTCGGCACTTGAGTTCTCGGTCTCGAAAACATAGGTCTGCGGTGCGGTGTCAACATCGGTGATATTAGAGAACTTGTCAGACTTTCTTGGAGCATTGATGTAGTTTGTCCCGCGCCAATTTGCTACGGAGCCTGTAGTCAAACCAAACTCTGGAGCAGAAGTCCAATTATCAACCTTGTCGCCGAGGTTGGTTTTGTTAGTTTCATCTTGCACCTTGCAGGCGTAGGTTGGATATCCGTACTCGGTATGATAAGGAGCTACGGTACCAAATGCCTGAGTGTTCACCACGGTGAAGCCCGACACCTGGAAATAGCTACCGTCCCATTTTCTACCCTGAGCATCGGCAGTGCCACCAGCATCGACCACCACCTTTGCCTGATTACGCAACATCACGATAGGGAAATTCTCGCCGTTATATATGCCGTACGCCGTACCTGTGGGATTTGTCATCACAGTAATCCACTGCAAGATACCTGCATTACCTACCACATCTTTAGGGATCTCGACTCTCGCCCAATAGATCATCATGCCCGATGATCCCTCCAAGTTGGCGATTACCTGATCCTCCGAGAGGTTGCGGAACTCATCCTCCTTGAACTGCGCCATATTCTGGTTTGCCAAGAGGTGAATCACACGTGTGGTGTTGGGGATGTCGGCATCGAAGATACCACCCGACTCAAGGATGTTACCCTGACTATCTGTATTAGGACTGAGGATAGCGTTGGCAGTCGAGATCAACAAGCCCTCGCCATCGAAGCAGAATAGTGTCATATTCTGGATGCCGTTACCATCGGGATCTACGGCGCGCGTAGCCACCTCGATTGGGTCAGGAATCTGGACATTCATCCTGACTCTAACGAGTGAGCCATCAGCCTGCTGCTGCTCCTCCACGATCGGGTTATCCAGACTATCCACGTGGCAGGCGGTCAAAGCCACCGCCATCAACGCCACAGACAATATGTTAATGAAAATTCTTTTCATATCTCTTTTATGTTTTACTCTTATTACTTAAAACATCTCACTATTCTTACTCTACTAATAGGCATCACGCACACAACGGATAGCAGAAGTATTTGTATTATCATTATCTCCCTTACTGTTATAGACAGGACCACTTGCACTCATATAGTAATATCCATTCAACAAGTAATCAATTGCTGGAGCATCCTGATCTTCAGTACCCTGCAAGCTAATGATAATCTCAATTTCTTTTTCAGTAGGCAAACGCCAATCATCAAATTTCACAGGGTTTCCATTTGCATCCTTATACACCTCTACATATTGCTTACAGTGCTCTCTAAATATCTCAAGACGATCTGCAACCCCATCATTATCATTATCTTCACCATCTTCAACATAAGAAAGTCCACCATAACTTGAATATATAGCACCTAATCGCGATGCAATCATAAATGAAGGTGAAACAAGTTTTGAATTAGCTGCATCTCCCAATGTAAAACCATTGCTATCTAATCGTGGACGACCAATAGTATAATCTTTGGATGTCGCTGTCACTCGAACATGATACATTCGGGCATTGGCATCAGTTTCACAAGTAGCATCATTACCAACAGAAGCTGTTGAGGCTGTTGAATTCTGACTCCACGAGTAGAATGAAGTTGTTGACTTTCCTGTATTTTCATCATAACTTGACACAACCTTTGAATGCCAAAAGTAATCACGGCTACCAGCAGATCTACTATACGAGTATCCTCCATTCCAAGTACCATTATTATTGGTACTTAATGCAATACTTACATATCTGTCGCCCTTATACTGATAGTGAGAATTGAAGTCGTCACGATATGAATACCAACCCTGCTGATTAGTAATATAAATCACAGGATACTGCATTACGCGGAAGGTTGCTGTCAGACCATCGGCATTGGTAACCTCGAACTCCAAATAACGGATGGTGTTGTAATGAGACTCCGTGGCATTACCCGAGTTTTCGATAGCAGTCTTTGCAGTGTTGTATGCATCATATTTAGCCTTCGCCTCAAGATATTGCTGATACTTAAGAACATTCTCCGCATTGTCAGCAACCCAAGCGTTATATACAGTTACATACGTGTTCTTAAGATCTTCGTCAACATATTCCTCGGTTGTTGTTTGAGGATATCCATCGACATTGTTAGTACCACCACCCCAACCTTGATATGTTTTATTTACAGTTGTAGTTTTATAGAACTTAATATTCTCTCCCACTCCTTCATAACTATATGAAGTTGTAGTAGTAGTTTTTACATCCAGTGTAATGTTGTAGCCATTGAAATTGACATTCTCTTCTTTCGTAGAAGAACTACTGGTAGAAGATGGAAGCTTAGGTTCTGGCATACCCGATGGAGCAGCAACCTCAGTAGGCTCTTCGGGCTGTTCGCCCAAAGCTGCCATGGCAAGCTTTCTCTCCTCTGGAGTAGTTTTGAGAATAGGAGAAAGGATCGAGATATTACCATTCAATACATCCCACTCAGGAGTAGCCGAGATAGTATTACGCACTGTCGCAGAGAGGTCGGTAGGAATACCAAACTTATTGATATAATAAGCACTATGTGAGTCGGCAGCAACGGTGAATGTGCCATTGGCATTCTGAGTATAAATATCCTTCAACTTAACGCTGGTGATAGCCGAAGAAGAAGAGAACGAGAGTGATGTATTGTCGAAATTGACATTATACATCTCCACCAAATCGGTATTGAGGATCAAATACTTAGGTCTCTCTTCAGAATTACCTACACTGATAGGCACATCAACCCAATCGAGTGTAACATACTCGATATCTTCCAACTTGATGGCGGTAGATCGTGACTGAGCACCCACAGCATTGATCTTAACATTCACGATGTAGCACTTATTGCGCTCAAACTTCTTTCCCTGGCTCAACGGCACCTTATACCATGATCTGGGAGCAGCTGCCTCCTTTGTA
This sequence comes from Alistipes sp., assembly GCA_017531305.1. GTDB lineage: Bacteria > Bacteroidota > Bacteroidia > Bacteroidales > Rikenellaceae > Alistipes. The sequence goes on along the minus strand of JAFXLG010000028.1, from coordinate 8,375 downwards.
TGGTTGGCATCATTATCCTTATTCCACATCATAGGGATATTGAGGATAAGGCTGGTCTCGTTTGCCAAATCGACATCGCTCCACGAGTGTGAATAGGCGTAGCCAATGACTTGGATATTGTTCGCGGCAGCCCCATCAGCCGCCCAAATAAAGGTCTCATCGTTAGGACCCATAGGAGCAGTATTGATAAGCTGAAGACCGACCAACTTACTCTGATTAGGCAACACGAATGTGCTGGCAGGCAACTTATAGAAATCATACTGCGTGTTCTCTTTGTCAAGCTCGGTGTGGAACTCCACATCTTCGCCCTGAGTGATATTCACGATAATCTTTGACGCTGCACGCTTGAACTCGGCACTCAGATCCAGATTGCCTTTATCAGAGGTAGAGTTTACCACCCACTTGGTATTACCCTTAGAATCGGTAGCCACGGCATCCATCAAGAAGACCTCTGGGATCGGATGATCCTCATTCGTACCCTGCTTCGTACCAGTAAGGTGCAACAACGTCTGGCGAGACATAGAAGGATCGACACTTGAGCTGCCCTCCGCTTCACCAAAATTAGTCTCGAACGAATCATCCTGCACCGCAAGCTCCAACTCATCCAAAGACGTAATCGCCTGCATCGCGTCTTCATCAGCAACAGCATTAGCTACGAGAACGAAGCTATACTCCTCGCCCTGAGCGAAATAGAAAGAGCCATCGGCTTTCTTAGCTTGGCGTGCAACACCCAAAGTCAATTTACCCTTGCCTTGGTCATTATCACTATTGTTACCTGTTTTATCACGCTCGTAATAGACAATAGCACCATTCTTATCGACTGCAAAGACATCTATATGAGTGATCGTACGCTCTGGCTTGTTATCGGCTGCTCGCGTAATGATCATATCATCGAGCGTAGATTGTATAGTGATTTTGCCATCGCCAGCCGATACCAAGCTCCCATCTACATCATCGTGTGTACACGAGAACAAAGCCACAAGCGAACAACAAGCTATATAATATGCAAACCTCTTCATCTTATTCAGTTTGATTAATTAGTTACACTATTTTTCAGGGTAGATATATACCATCAACTCATCTCCAACCTTCTTTGAAGGATTACCAGAGGTATCCTTACCATACCAGAAGTAATTTTCATCACTATCCTTTGGATTTACAACCAACAGATTGGATTTCTCATCGTTCCACTGCGGAGCATGAGTAATACCCAACTTAATAGGCTCGGTACGTGCCGTGTGTGCCGTAGCATCCAAAGCGATTACCTTGATACAGTAGAATTTATCAGGATCTGCCTCGATATCGCCCTCTACGGGTTCAGACGACAATTCATAAGTAGCAATATTGCCTTCTGCATCGTAAGTCTGAGGGATAACCTCATACACGCGAGTGATATAGTGATCCTGACTCGCATTGAGGATCGTAGGCTTCCAAGTGATACCGTCAGGACCTTCCATCTGGAAGAACAACTTGGCTGCGCCGTCCTCAGTTCCCTGAATAAAAGATACTGCCGCAAACTGATTCTCTGCTGGTTCAGAGCCCTTGCTTGGGAATGGCAACAACTCAGAATTCTGAGCCGCATCGAACTCCAAATCCCACGGAACATCCTCCCAGTCGGCTACGGTGTATTCCACCGCCACGCCACCATCGTTCTTGACGGTAGCCTTGATCTGATAGTCGTGGTTACGCAAAACCTCACAAGGGATAGCAACACGCCTAGTCTGAGGCGTGCCATTAACCGTATAGGTCACCTCAAGAAAGTAGCCGTTGCCACTTACTATGTTATAAACATCATCCTCCTGAGCACACTTACCAGGAGCTTCGTACATAAAGGTAGAGCCAACGAACTGATATTGCTGAGACGTAGCAGACGCATCCTTTACACTTGTGACAAAGAATTTATTATCTTTATCTTTATTATCTTTATCATCTATATAACCATTAGTGTTCATCAGAGCACGCACATCCACCCACTCATCTATCTCAGGGTTATTACCAAACCATGCAGGTGCAGGCTGGTCGGTACCAGGACTATACTCGCGCTGCAAAGCTTCAGCTTTTAACTTCGACAATAGGATTCCCTCCTTAGGTAAACTATAGTGAGTCAACTTTGCCTCAATTACCTCAAGATCAAATGTATCGCTCTCCTTGATCATGAACAACTGCGCCTTGGCAACAGCTCTAAAAACATCTAAAGTTTCTTGCTTACAATTTGTATCATGCTTATATTCATTAGTCATCTGCACTACCTTCCAATGCGACACAGGCATATGCGTTGGGGTCTTATCCTGAGTATTGGCATCACCATATACATAGTTATTCCAACCCGTCCAAGTTGTTGCATCGAACGAAGCGTTAATCAACTGATTGTATTGAGTATCCTTATCGAGTACCAACTCTTGATACTGCTCATTACCATTCGCATCTGCGACCTTATCCTTCGTTCTATCGAAAATCTTTCCAAACGAGCCCTGATTGAGAACAGCTATCAAAACGTAGTTCTGAGGTTCAGCATCGCACAAAGGCAGGTATAAATGGATATCTTCAAGCGACTCATAGGTACTAATACCTGTAATGGTACGCCAAGCTGATGCTGTTTGCTGCTCCACAGTAGGAATACCTGTCTCAGGATCGACACTACTACACTTGAACGCCCAAAGCATTACATCTGTGATACCGTCACCTTGCGACTGTGATGAGGCTGCACCACGCGTATTAAGCGACACATCCAAATATGCCGTACTAACCTCATAATTCTCCTCCTTGATACATGAGGTAAGGAGTGCGGCGAGGCAAGCGGCAAGTGTGATTATGTAATTGACTCTTTTCATCGTCCGTATCCTTATTAATTGTTACCATAATCTGGGGTTACATCTTGAATCATCCAGTCGGGGATGGTCACTGTAACGCCTATATTCTTAAATTCCACTATAATTGGAATCAAAACTTCCTGTTTAGTCACATCAATCTGAGGATACATCTCCAAGAAATCCTTCAGCATCAATGTATGGACAACCTCACCCGATGCCTTGTCCACCAACTCGAACTCCACGTCAGAGTCCTTGGCGTGACGCATGATATTAAAGTAGCCCTTATGCTCAGCGTTAGAAGGTGTGAGCGTAAGCTGTGGGTGATAAGTCATCTTATCGCCATGAGCGCGATTCGTAAAATCGGTCTTTGGCAAGAGGTTCTTTACTCTAAGCTCCAACAAGCTCTCTGTGGCTCGTGTCGCCTGCTGGTTACTCTCTGGGATATCTACATAACCCTTTACGGTATAAGATACCTTGAGGTGCGAAGAGCGGAAAGGTACATCATCCTTGTACCAATACTCCTCGGGGATTGTGATCATCTTCTGACCCAAATACAACGAGTCGTTGCCCTCGACAACCTGCTCGGTATTGGCATTTGGATGGCGGAAAATGATTTGGCTCATATCGTTGGCAGAAGTATTCTCAACAACAGTCTTGTCGAATTCGTTACCCACACCTACCACTCGGTAACGACCTGGTGAGAGGTTGAGTTTTGTGCCTTGAAATGCTCTCAGTTCGTTCTGCTCGATGCGCTTGGTTTGTACCAAACGATCATCTGCATCGAAAACATACAGGCTTACGCGCGTAATCTGTTGTGGGAATATATCGTAACTAACATCGCCCGTGTAACTAAAGGTGAGTTCACACCTTTCACAGTCGTCATAATTCTCCTTGATGCAACTCGCGAGCAGAACGAAAGAGACGAGTGGCAAACACAAGTATAGAAGTTTCTTCATCCTTAATTTACTTTTAGTAGGGCGCACACACGCGCCTGATTGTTCTACCACCTTGGGGTGGCTAAATTTTTTTGCTTGTCCTCTCGGAGTGGGACCCCCTCATAAGAAACCTAAAGCCTCTGATACCGAAGCCTAAAGCCTCTCGATTAAAAAACAGTCCTCCCCTCCCACCGAGGGGAGGACCAAAGTATAGATTAGATTCTAATTTGCTGTTAGCAAAGGATTAGTTGTTACCAAACTCTGGTTGTACAGTAACAACTACCCAAGGTTGGATAGTTACCTTAACCTCAACACAAATAGCCTCGTTTGACTCATCAAGATTGTTCTCGCCAAAATTGATATTAAAACGATAAATATTACCTGGTGCAAACTCTGTTACATTCTTAAATCCGATAGACAAAGTCTTACTTGTGTTTACAACAGTATAGTCGTATGCCGAAGCCTCCATTTTGATTACCATAGGATCATCACCTATCTGAGGAACCTTAGCGCTTGGGTTGATATTCCAAACGATAGCATCTGCTGTTCCATCTGCTGTTTCACCCTCAGCAACAACCTCAGTTGGAGTATACCAAACAGGGGTACGAGCAGTTTTATAATCCTCAGCTTTATTACCCTTATAAATACCCTTCAAAGTATTACCTGTAAGATTGAATTTGTACTCGTCGTTATCACCCCAAGTAAGCTCACCCAATGCCAACTCATCATAACCACCAGATACCAACTGACCATTTGCAGCAGCCAAAGTTGTACCACCAAGAACGTGAGAAACGTGAGCAGTAGCATGATCTGTAGCAGAACAAGTCTCTACATCACAAGCAATACCTGTAATCTCAACACGTGCAATTGCAGGAGCGATAGTTACGTCAGCAGTATAAAGTTTATATGTCCATTCTGTATTTGTGTGAGTATCTGTGATTGTACAGTTACCATTAGGTTCCAATGTAGAAGAAACATAAAGATCGATCTTAGTGATGTCGATATTCTCCATAGCATCTACATCCTCAGCTTTTGCCTTGTATTCTGAGATATTTTTACCTTTATAATCTTCAGTATTAACATTAGCCACGCCATTTTCATTAATATCACGAACAACCGCAACCTGAGTTACAGACTCGCTAACATTATGCCATCTGTAAGTGTATTTACCATCCTCACCTACAGCCTGTCCCTGAGGGAATGTATAAGCTTCCTCAACAGTACCATTAGCATTAGCAAACAACACTACGAGTTCATTTACATCAGCACAAGGAGCTCCATCTACAGCCTGATCCTGAATTGTAGCGGTACCGCCAGCAATTTTATCAGCTGCAACAGGTGTAGTGACAACAGCAGCACGTGTTTCTGTTGATCCGTTAGCGATTGTAATTGCAACTGCCTTCTTTGAAGACTGCAACTGCTTCACACCATCATCTTTGCTACAGCTTACAAATGCTGCAAGCGCCATAGCTACGATAAAAATTTTCTTCATTGTAGAATAGTTTTAAATAAGTTAATAAATGTGTTAATTTAAAAATTTGTTTCGTATTGTTTTGGTTCATTACAATAGTTCTACTACAAGCTCTTGAGGTGCTTATCCAGCTCAGCAAGGTTGTGCTTAGCCTCGGCATTGCCCTTTGCGGCAGCCTTGGTCCACGCATCACGCGCCTTAGCCTGATCGCCCATATTGATATAAACATAACCCTCGGTAGCAAGCACACGTGCATCCTCGCGATTGGTAGCCGCCAAAGTCTGGAGTGCGCCAGCATAGTTCTTAACTGCGATCTGCTGAGCCGCATGATTTACGGCAGCGGCAACAGCCTGAGGATAGGTCTTGGCAGCGATAGCCATCACCTTCTTATACTCCTGTGAGTCCTTAGCGTAAGAGCCTGCAACCCTATACATCTCTGACAAAGAGAGCTTGCGTGGGTCGGAGTTGATCAGAGCGCGAGCCTCCTCAAGGTTGAAGTTACGCACGTTATAGACAATGCGGTAGTCGTTGCGGCGCAACTTAGGATACATCTCGTTCATCAAACGCTGGTAGATGGTAGGAGGGATCATATCCTCAAGTTTCTTATCCTTCTGGTCGAGAGTGAGCGATGAATCATCGATAACAGCCAACACCTTATCCTGCGACAAGAGTCTCGGAGTGGCTACAACCAACTCGCGCAAGCCATTCCAATCCTCACCACGACCGATAGCCTCGATACGATCACGGGCGATGCCTGTCTTCTCGGCAACGTAGTTAGAGAGCGAATTGGCACGGTTCTGAGAAAGAGTCTGGTTATGCTGCTGAGTAGCCTCAGGTGATGCCCAACCCTCGATAGTGATAGAGGTGATGGTAAGATCCTCATCCTCCTTAACCTTATTGATAGAGTTGATGATAGATGCCAACTCGACATTGTTATTCTTATAATCCTCCAAGATATCATACTTATCGACCTTGAAGTTGATGTAGGCAGTATGAGACTCATCACGCACCTTAACGGGCTCTGGCTCAGGCTCGATGAACGAGATGATATACTGAGGATTGTAGATCTCGTGCAAGAAACGTCCGATCTGCTTCTCATCCTGAGCGATAAGCTCGGAGTTGCAACCGCAGCTCTCCTCCTTAACCACGACTTTACCGCCACGCATCCACTCCTCGAACGCAACATTGGTAGCATAGTTAACCAGCTGAGTCTTACCATTCTTACGCTCAGCACGCTTAGCTACGCGCTCAGAATACAAAGGATCGAGAGTAACGGTGACCTCGCCATTACGCAAGAAATAGAGATATGCGCGGCGACCCATAACCTCGATAGATGGCAATCTCAACTCCTTGCCATTCTTCTCGATATAGGGAGTCAAAACAACTGTCTCATCGGCACCAACCTCGATGTTCGAGATATCAACATCCATCGCTACCGACACATTATTGTTGTTGCGGGAGATCTGCAGATTCTTCACCTGATCGGCTCCCTGCAAAATTGGCTGTGCCTGAACTGCTGAACAAAGCACAAATGCTAAAATATATATAAGGTATATCTTTTTCATATTGCCACGATATTAGAACAGATAAACTAAATTGATCGCCGCCTTGGTAGGACCGTAATATACATGATCATCGCGCTTGATGATCTCACCACACTTAGGACAGTAAGCCTTCTCGTAGTCGGTATAGGCAACTCCGATACATATCTGCGCCTCCAAGTTCCAATGCTTACCAAGCATCCACGCGTATCCATAACCAACACCCGCACCTACAAACCAACCTTCGTAGCGGTGGTCAGCAAGCTGCGAGAAGTTAGTCCCAAGAAAATCGGGCAGATTGTCGATATTGCCGACATTATACTGTCCACCCCAAAGATGTCCAGCAAGGAAATGTCCACCAAACTTACGACAAGTCCAGTATCGCGCCTCGGGTTGCACAAACCAATGCTTCCACTTCTTATTCTCCGAGAACTGAAATGGATTCCAGTTACCCGAAATATCCAAAGTCCACTTCTCTGCCAACGCCTTCTCCACTCCAATGTTCATTGATGTAGTAGCGTCATAAAGGAGGTTGCTCTTAATAGCCCACTCCTGTGCTGAAAGCCTATTAAAAAAGCTCGCAGAACAAATCACCAATAGAAATAAAAGATATTTTTTCATTTACCTCGAAATTTTTCAATTGCCGTTTTAGGGGAAATATTAGCGCATTTTAAAATTATTTATAAATCGTAAGCCACATCTATAAATAAATACCAAAAAGGCTGTTTTAACTTTCCGAACACAAAGCTATAACAAAATATTTATTCATGCAATAGTTTTGAAAACTTTTTTTTGAAAAATCCCCCCCCCCTTATAACTTACTGATTATCTGCATTTTAGAAAGTTAAATATCATCTCTTTTAGTCAAAAAAGGAGAGAAAATTCTACCTAAATGACATTTTTTCAAATTACGTTTATTAAGCATTTTGAGTAATTTTAATTATTATTTATAACTTTCAAAGCCTATATACTTACATATTTTTACTCGAAATTTGAATTAGATTTAAAATTCAATATGGGGCTTTTTTAAAAAATCGGTGCTAGATTTTTTTAAGTTATAACCACAAAATTTAACAAAAGTTAAAACTAATCGCACGAAAGTTTCAACGAATTCGCGATTTCAGACACCGCAACCCCGCCAAAAAACCATAAACCTTAATAATTAAAACTTTATAAAAGGAGACTCGAGCCCACGCTTCGCGTAGGCAATTTCTCGCGAATTATATTTACACCCCCAGCACCTGAAAGGGGGCAACTTGGGATCACTCGTGGCGAATCTCGTTTTCTGCTCCAAGCGAAGCCTCCCTTGTCAAAGGGAGGTTTGGAGGGATTGTCTATATGGTCGCGGACTCTTCCGCGAAACGCACAAAAAAAGCGATAATCTTTCGATTATCGCTGTGCGTTGAGCGGAAAACGAGAGTCTGTCCATCTGCTCTCCACTCTGTATATCAAGCAATTGCCTTTGCCCAGTACTATACTCCCAATTCGAGGGACACTTGGGTTGTTTCAAGGTGTCGTTTTCGAGTCCGACTTTTGACATACAAACTTCAGGACTACAGTTGCTTACGACAAATTTACGAATAATTTTTGAATTGACAAAATCGAAGAGAGATGGTCT